>JAJPEW010000305.1 GCA_021166755.1 Hydrogenophaga sp.
TGTGTCCCTCATGCCCCAGCAACTGCGCAACCACGTCACGGCACCCGGGGTCGTGCAGTTGAAACACCCAGGCGCGATCGCTGGTCGCCAGCTGAACCACATGAGGGCCGTCGGACACCTGATCCTTCAAGAAGGTGGGCCTGCTTTCGGTGTCAAAGCCCCAGTGCGGGTGGTCCCGCAGCGCCGCAGCCGCCTCTCGGGCCCCCTGCGCGTTGTTGACCAGCGTGATCCGGTCCAGGCCCAGCAGTGGGAAGGCCGGCAGGGAGGCGATCTCGTCCTTGTTCGGGGTCGGCAGGTGCGGGCGCGGGGTCATGTGGGGTCTTGGCGGACAATGATCCATTGTGCAACGCCCGACCGCCCGTCGTTGCTGGACGAGCCCATCCTGCCCGCATGACATATACCCTCAAACTTTACGTCCCTGATGGATCTTCGACCGCCGAGCGTGCGGCCGCCGAGCGGCGCTTTCGCCTGGCGCTGGAGGCATCCCTGGGGGATGCCGCCCTGGTGGTACCCGTCCACGCCGCTGTCCAGCGCCTTCAGGCCCTGCACGGCGAGCAACCCGACCCCGAGGCCCTGACGCTGGACGAACGCACCGTGCTGGAGTTGTGGCAGCAGGCAGAGTCGGCCGCGCTGGAGGCGGTCTGGGGCCCCCATCGGCATCTGGACGAGGGTGGCTATCAAATCGTGCCGGATGCCTGAGAGCTTTGGGTGGCCCACAGGGCAGGGTGGTTGATAATCCCGGCTCCGGTCACCGTCCTTCCTGGGCGCACCACCCCCGCAAGGACATCCCCATGAGAAAAACCTACGCCCTTCGCCCCGAGGGCAAGCATCCCGATCGCGTACTGGATGCGGTCAAGCACGACATCCGCCGATACATGCGCCGTGAGCGGCGCCGTGACTTGCCGGCGGGTGCTGATTTCTGGGACTTTGACTGCCGCTTTGGTGCCGACAAGGACAGCGCCCAGATCCTGCATCCTGGCGAGCTCATGGCGCGGCTGGACACGCTGGCCCAGGAGGGCGCCCTGCAGTGCTACGTGGAGCTGCTGGCCAAGCCCGCCCAGCGTCAGCCGCGGGTGATGGGTGCCCCCTCGGCCGACGCCGAGGCAGCCGATCCCGTCGACGACTGAGCCGCAGCGGCGGCCGCTGCTGCCGCCCTGAGTTTGTCCTTCTTGCTGGGGCGCTTGCCCTTGATGCCGCCACCGCCCGGCGCGGGTTCCGGCACGGGCTCCGTGGTCTCGAAGCCAGGCAGTTGCTCCAGCGGTATATGCAGATTCAGCCGCTTGGCAATGAGGGACCATTGCGGCAGCATGGCCGGTGTCACCAGGGTGATGGCCAGACCCGCCATACCGGCCCGGCCCGTGCGGCCAATCCGGTGGGTGTGGTCCACCGCAGAGCGTGGCACATCGAAGTTCACCACCACGGGCAGCTGGTCGATGTGCAGGCCACGGGCCGCCAGGTCGGTGGTCACGACCACATCCCAGCGGCCTTCCTTGAACTCCCGCAGCGTCTGCTGGCGGGCCCCCTGGCTCAAGCCGCCATGAAAAGAGGTCGCGTAGCACTCATCCCGGTGAAGCTTGCGGGCCAGATGATCGGCAGCGTACTGGGTGGCGACAAAGACAAGCACCTGCGGCCATCGCTCCTGTGTCATCAGGTGACGCAACAACACAGCCCGCCTGGCGCCATCGACCAGAATGGCGCGCTGCCGGATGGGCTCATCGGTCTCGCTTTCCGATTCATTCATGGCGACCTGCACCGGTGAGCGCATCATCGTGGTGGCCAGGTGTTGGAGGGCTGGCGGGAAGGTGGCGGAGAACATCAGGGTCTGCCGCTGGGCGGGCAGCAAGCCCATGACCTCACGCAGTTCGTCGGCAAAACCCAGGTCCAGCAGCCGGTCGGCTTCATCCAACACCACATGGGCCACCGCATCCAGGCGCAGGGCGTTGTGCCGCACCAGATCCAGCAGACGCCCCGGCGTGGCCACCACCAGATCCGCCCCTCCACGCAGGGCCATCATCTGGGGGTTGATCGATACGCCGCCAGCCGCCACCACCACGCGTGGCGGGTTGGGCAGCGCGCGCTTGAGTGCATCGAGCAGCTCGCCTACCTGATGAGCCAGTTCACGCGTGGGCACCACCACCAGGGCCGCTGTGCGACGGGGGCCCCTGGGGCCCCTGGGCGGGGGCCGATGGAGCAGCTGTTGCAGCAGGGGAAGGGCATAGGCGGCGGTCTTGCCGCTGCCGGTGCGTGCCGTGGCCAGCAGGTCGTCACCGCGCAGCGCCACCGGGAGCGCTTCACGCTGGATGTCGTTGGGGTTCTTGATGCCCAGCGTGGCGGCGGCAGTGGCCAAAGCGGGCGACAGCCCCAGGGATTCAAACGTCATGGCAGGTTCCGGTGTCCGTCATCGGGCGCCTTGCCAGATGCTGGGGCTTGGTGAAAACTCAGCGCAGCACTTCCAGCAGGCGATCCAGCCCACCTTCGTTGATGGCCACCATGGCCTGGGCACGCACCTTGGGCTTGGCGTGATAGGCCACCGACAGGCCTGCCGCACCCATCATGGGCAGGTCGTTGGCGCCATCGCCCATGGCGATGCACTGCGAAGGCTCGATACCCAGCAGCGATGCCACTTCCAGCAGGGTTCGGCGCTTCTCGGCGCCATCGCAGATGTCCCCCCAGGGCTGGTCGACCATGTGGCCAGTCAGCTCACCGCAGTTGGGGCCGCTGCGGACCTCCAGCACGTTGGCGCGCACGAAGTCGATGCCCAACGTGTCCCGGACACGGTGCGCAAAGAACGTGAAACCGCCAGACACCAGCAGGACCTTCAGGCCCGCCGCCTTGCAGGCGCGGATCAACTCGGCCGCGCCAGGATTGATGCGCATGCGCTCGACGTACACCTGCTCCATGTCGGCCACAGTGACCCCCTTGAGCAGGGCCACACGGCGGCGAAGGCTTTCCTTGTAGTCGGCAATCTCGCCGCGCATGGCGGCCTCGGTGATGGCGGCCACTTCGGCCTTGCGACCCACGGCATCGGCGATCTCGTCCACGCACTCGATGCTGATGAGCGTCGAGTCCATGTCGAAGGCGATCAGTTTGAAATCCTGCAGGCGCAGGGGGGGCGTGAAACCCTGGACCACGAGGCCGGGTGCAAATTCGGTGGCGGAAGTCATCCCGCGATTATTGCGGATGCACTGGCGGCGGCAGCAAGGCACCCAGTGCGGCCTCGGCTTGCTGCAGGGGGACATGACCGGCCATCACCAACTGGGCCAGGCCGTGCACCGTGCCCCACAAGGCAGTGGCCACCGCGCCGGGATCACCGGATGGCAGCACGCCTGCCAGCTGGGCCAGTTGGACGCAATCGGCCAACAGGGCTTCGTTGTCGGCAATCAAAGGGGCCATGTCCTCCGTGGGGGCGCCAGGCTGGCAGTACTGTGGATCGAACACCAGGGCAAAGGCATGGGGTTCGTTCGCGGCGAAGCGCACATAGGCATGGCCCAGCGCGAGCAGACGCTCCCGCGGCGCGTCCTGTGCCTGAGCCGCCGTGCATTGCGCCTGAAGCAGGCGTCGCATGGCCTCGACGCCGACGGCCCGGATCAGACCTTGCCGATCCGTGAAGTAGTGGTACGGCGCCGTGTGGCTGACCTGGGCAGCCCGGGCCACTTCCCGCAGGCTCAACTGCGATGCGGGTGTGTCGGCCAGCATGCCCATGGCCGCCTCCAGCAGGGCCTGACGCAGGTTGCCGTGGTGGTAGGGACGTGGTGGTGCAGCGGATCTTGACACAGGAAAGATTCTAGCGGAGACTCCAGTTTTCAATGTTGACAATGTAAAGATAACGGAAAGGCAGGTGTGTCATGGCGGATGTGCTCATCATTGACGGCCACCCCGATCCCTCATCCCTGTGTGCGGCGCTGGCGCAAAGCCACGCCGAAGGGCTGAGGGCTGGCGGGGCCAGGGTGGAGGTGCTGGCGCTGCGCGACCTGCACTTTGACCCCATTCTGCGGGTGGGCTATCACGAGCACCAGTCCCTGGAGCCAGATCTGCAGCGTGCCCAATCCCTGATCGCCGGCGCCAGGCGCCTGGTGGTTGTCACCCCGGTCTGGTGGGGCTCCATGCCGGCCTTGCTCAAGGGCTTCTTCGATCGCACTCTGGAGCGGGGCTGGGCCTTCCGCTACAAACCCAACGGCATGCCCGAGGGGCTGCTGGCCGGGCGCAGCGCCCGGGTCATCATGACCACCGATTCGCCGGGCTTCTATCTCCGTTTCATCCAGGGCGACCCCACCGCCAATTCGCTGGTGCGAAGCACCCTGAAGTTCTGCGGACTCAAGCCGGTGGACATGACCCGCATCGGCCCGGTGCACAAGTCCAGCGCCGCGCAACGGGAGAGTTGGCTGGCGCAGGTGAGGGCGCAGGGGCAGACCGATGCCGCACGCCTTCCCGCAGCGCAAGCCAGTCTGGCAGCATCGCGCTGAGGGGCTTTCAGTGCTGCGCAGGTGTGGCCACCACCTGGCTCAGTGCACCCACCTGCTTGCGCAGGTCGCCTCCCACCAGGTCGGCGACCGACTGGCTGTCGCTGGTGGCGGTTAAGCCCGCCGCCTGAAGTCTGGTTCTCACCTCATCGGTGCTTGTGCCGGCCACCTGGGCCAGCACGGTGATGGGCGCCTGTGCCAGCGCCCGCACCGGCGGTGCGAACCCGGGTTCGCCGCCACTGCCCCCTGCGGGAATGAAGCTCAGTGCCAGGATCAAGGCCATGGATCCCATCACCCAGCGGCCAGTCGTCTGGGTGAAGTAGCGCTTGAACGCCGTGACATTGAGCAGCACGTGCAGGCCGACGCCGATCACCATGGCCCAGCTCAGCCACTCGTGCACCGTCTTGTTCAGGCCGCTGTCCAGATGGAAGAACATCAGCACACCCGTGACGGCACTGATCAGGAAAGCACCGATCACCAGCGGGGTGATCCAGGGGCGGTGGGGGTTCAGGTTCATGGTTTCTGCTCCTTCTGTGTCGATGCCGCTATGCTGCGGACCTGACATGAAGTTTCGTCACCCGAACGTGAACGGCACGTGAACGCGCTGTCCTACTGCTCCTCTTTTTGATGCAGATCAAGAGGTGGCTGCGGTTGGCTCCGTCCGGATGGGCTGTCCCAGCGCCTTGAGCACATCCCGCACCATCTGCACCCGGTCCTTCACATCGGGCAGGGCGCGTTCAATGCGCAACTTCTCGTTGCCCGCCAGCTTGATGTGCTTGTTCTTCTGGATCAGCTCGATGATGCGCATGGGCTCCACCGGCGGGTTGGGGCGGAAGCTGATGTTGATGACCCCCGGTGCGGCATCCACCTTGACCACGCCGTAGGGTTGTGAGATCACCCGCAACCGGTGCACGTCGATCAGCGTCTGCGCCTGCGTCGGCAACTTGCCGAAGCGGTCCACGATCTCCTCCAGCAGGCTGTCCACCTGGTCGGTGGTCTTCGCGGTGGCCAGCTTCTTGTAGAAGGACAGGCGAAGGTGCACGTCGCCGCAGTAGTCATTGGGCAGCAGGGCCGGCGAATGCAGGTTGATGTCGGTCGTCACCGACAGGGGGGACAGCAGGTCAGGCTCACGCCCGGCCTTGAGCGACTTCACCGCCTCGGACAGCATCTCGTTGTAGAGCTGGAAGCCCACCTCCAGCATGTTGCCGCTCTGGTTTTCGCCCAGTACCTCGCCGGCACCGCGAATTTCCAGGTCGTGCATGGCCAGGTAGAAGCCGCTGCCCAGTTCTTCCATCTGCTGTATCGCGTCCAGCCGCTGGGCCGCCTGTTTGGTCAGGCCCTCGATCTCGGGCACCAGCAGGTAGGCATAGGCCTGGTGATGGCTGCGCCCCACGCGGCCGCGCAGCTGGTGCAGCTGGGCCAGACCGAATTTGTCGGCCCGGGCCATCACGATGGTGTTGGCTGTCGGCACGTCAATGCCGGTTTCGATGATGGTCGAACACAGCAGCAGGTTGAAGCGCTGGGCCACAAAGTCGCGCATCACCCGCTCCAGTTCGCGCTCGGGCATCTGGCCGTGGGCCACACCAATGCGCGCCTCGGGCAGCAGCTTCTCCAGCGCGTGCCGGCGGTTCTCCATGGTCTCCACCTCGTTGTGCAGGAAATAGACCTGCCCCCCGCGCTTGAGCTCGCGCAGCACCGCCTCGCGGATCACGCCGTTGCCCTCGTTGCGCACAAAGGTCTTGATGGCCAGCCGGCGCTGCGGTGCGGTGGCGATGACCGACAGGTCACGCAGCCCTTCCAGCGCCATGCCCAGGGTTCGCGGGATGGGGGTGGCGGTCAGGGTGAGCACATCCACCTCGGCCCGCAGCTGCTTCATCGCCTCCTTGTGACGCACGCCGAAGCGGTGCTCTTCGTCAATGATCAGCAGGCCCAGATTCTTGAACTGCGTCTTCTCGCTCAGGAGCTTGTGCGTGCCGACCACGATGTCGACACTGCCATCGCTGATGCCCTTCATGGCGGCCGTGATCTCCTTCTGCGAGCGGAAGCGGCTCATCTCGGCCACCTTCACCGGCCACTTGGCGAAGCGGTCGACCAGGGTCTGGTAGTGCTGTTCAGCCAGCAGCGTGGTCGGCGCCAGAAACGCCACCTGCTTGCCCCCGGTGACCGCGACAAACGCGGCGCGCAGCGCGACCTCGGTCTTGCCGAAACCCACGTCGCCGCAGACCAGGCGGTCCATGGGCTGGGGGCTGATCATGTCCTGGATGACCGCGTGGATCGCGGCCTTCTGGTCCGCGGTTTCCTCAAAGCCGAAGTCGTTCGCAAACTGCTCGTAATCCTGGGCACTGAAGCGGAAGGCATGGCCCTGCCGTGCCGCCCGGCGCGCGTAGATGTTCAGCAGCTCGGCAGCGGCATCACGGACCTGTTCGGCCGCCTTGCGCTTGGCCTTCTCCCACTGGCCGCTGCCCAACTTGTGCAGTGGCGCCTCGTCCGCACTCACGCCGGTGTAGCGCCCGATCAGTTGCAGCTGGCTTACCGGCACATACAGCACCGCCTTGTCGGCGTACTCCAGATGCAGGAACTCCTGCAGCAGAGGGCTGCCGTCCGGATTCTTTTCCCCCATGTCCAGGTTCACCAGGCCCCGGTAGCGGCCGATGCCATGCTGGGTATGAACCACCGGGTCGCCCACGTTGAGTTCGCTCAGGTCCTTGATCAGCGCGTCGACATCGCTGACCTGCTCCTGCTTCTTGCGCCGGCGCGTGGTGGGGCCGGCGGCGAACAGCTCGGTCTCGGTGACCAGATCGACCGCTTCTTCCTGCCAGGCAAATCCGCTGGTCAGCGCAGCCGTCGCCATGCCGACCTTTTCCTCGCTGCCCAGGAATTCGCCCAGCGAGTCGAACACCGGCGGGTTCAGACCGCTGGCACGCAGGAAGTCCAGCAGGCTCTCGCGGCGGCCATCGCTCTCGGCCAGCAGCAGCAAGCGGTGAGGGCTCTGGCGCAGGTGCGCCTGCAGCCGTGCCAGCGGGTCCTCGGCGCCCCGTACCACCGTCAGGTCGGGCAGCTTCTGTGCAAAAGCGTTGTCGGCGATGTCTTCGACCGCTGGCCGCACGGCCAGCTGCGCGTGGGTGTTGGCCAGTGCATAGAACTGCTCGGCCGACAGGAACAGGCTCTCGGGCGGCAGGGCCGGACGTTCGGGATCGCCCTTGATCACCCGGTAGCGGTCCTGCGTGTCCTGCCAGAAGCGCTGGAAGGCCGGCTCCAGATCGCCGTGCAGCACCACGGTGGCCTGCCCGCCCAGGTAGTCGAAGACGGTGGCCGTCTCGTCAAAGAACAGGGGCAGGTAGTACTCGATACCGGCGGTGGCGACGCCGTTGCCCATGTCCTTGTAGATGCGGCTCTTGGTCGGGTCGCCTTCCAGCAGTTCGCGCCAGCGGCTGCGAAAGCGCGCTCGGGCCGCTTCGTCCATGGGGAACTCACGGCCGGGCAGCAGCCGGACCTCGGGTACGGGGTAAAGGCTTCGCTGGCTGTCGGGGTCGAAGGTCCGGATGCTGTCAATCTCGTCATCGAACAGGTCGACGCGGTAAGGCACGGGCGAGCCCATGGGGAAGAGGTCGATCAGACCCCCGCGCACCGCGTATTCGCCAGGGCTGACGACCTGCGTGACGTGGTTGTATCCCGCCAGGGTCAGCTGCCCCTTGAGCTTGGCCTCGTCGAGTTTCTGCTTGACCTTGAAATGAAAGGTGTAGCCCGCCAGGAAGGAGGGCGGTGCCAGCCGGTACAGCGCGGTGGTGGCCGGCACCAGCACCACATCGGCCCCGGTCTCCTTGTCGTGCTGCTGGATGCGCCACAGGGTGGCCAGACGCTCGCTGATCAGGTCCTGGTGCGGCGAGAAGCTGTCGTAGGGCAGCGTCTCCCAATCCGGAAACAGTGCACAGCGCAGCTCCGGCGCAAAGAAAGCCATTTCTTCCAGCAGGCGCTGCGCATCGGTGGCGTCTGCGGTCACGATGGCAGTGGGACGGCCGGCATCCTTTTCGCGGCGGGCCAGGCGCGCCAGCAGCAGGGCGTCGGCGGCGCCGGCGGGGCGGGGCAGGGCGAAACGTTTGCCGGGGATCAGCTTGGGCAGGTCCATGGGTGCGTGCGTGAATGACGAAAACCCCCCGTCCGTCGTGGGCGGGGGGTGAGTGTCAAGATTTTAGAATGCGGGTCATACCATGACCGATCACTCCGACATTGCCACCCGTCCCACCACACGCTGCCATGCGCTGATTCCCTGCGCCGGGACGGGATCCCGGGCCGGATCCCTTCAGCCCAAGCAATACCAGCCACTGCTCGACGTGCCGCTGGTCCTGCACACCCTGGGTGCCTTTCGGGCCTGTTCGCGCATCGACTTGGTGCTGGTGGTGCTGGCGCCTGGCGACCGGTTTCTGGCCGTGGATGACTCGCACATCGCCCTGGCGCACGTGGGTGGCGCTTCACGTGCCGAGTCGGTCTTCAACGGGCTGACGCACCTGCTGGCACAGGGGGCAAGTCCGCAGGACTGGGTACTGGTCCACGACGCTGCCCGTTGCCTGATCACGTCGCGCCAGATCGATGCCTTGCTTGATGCGTGCCTGGACGACCCGGTCGGTGGCCTCCTGGCCTTGCCTTTGCCGGATACCCTCAAGGCCTCGATCGATGGCCGGGTGTCGGCCACGGTCGATCGCAGCGACAAATGGCTGGCCCAGACCCCACAGATGTTCCGCATCGGTGCCTTGCACCAGGCACTGCAGGCCCATGCCGCCACCGGCTTTTCCGGCATCACCGACGAAGCCAGTGCCATGGAGCTGGCCGGGCACGCACCCCGTCTGGTGCCGGGCAGTGCGGCCAATTTCAAAGTGACCTATCCCGAAGACTTCGCCTTGGCCGAAGCCATCCTCCGGAGCCGTACATGACCACTGCCGTCTTTCCTCTGCGCATCGGCGAGGGCTGGGATGTCCACGCCCTGGTGCCGGGTCGTCCACTCGTCATCGGGGGAGTCCACATTCCACATCACATGGGGCTGCTCGGCCACTCGGACGCCGATGTGCTGCTGCATGCCATCACCGATGCCATGCTGGGAGCAGCCGGACTCGGAGACATCGGGCGGCACTTTCCGGACACCGACGAGCGCTTTCGGGGTGCCGATTCGGCTGTGCTGCTGGCCGAGGCCGCGCGCCGCGTGCGCGAAGCGGGCTTCGAGATTGGCAACGTCGATTCGACCGTGATTGCCCAGGCGCCCAAGCTCGCCCCACACATTTCCGGCATGGTGGCGCGCATCGCGCAGGTGCTGGGCGTCGCGCCGGCCATGGTCAACGTCAAGGCCAAGACCGCGGAACGGCTCGGTCCGGTCGGGCAGGGTCTGTCGATCGAGGCGCGCGCGGTGGTCCTGCTGGCCTTGCGAGCCTGAATCCAACCCTGTCCCGGGCTCAGGTGGTCTGGGCCGGCGCTTCTTCCGGGTCCTGCCGATCGCCCGCTTTGTCCGGGCGCGCCTTGCGAAGCTTCATGTGTGCGGCCAGCCCGCCAGTGCTGCTGTTGGCCAGGGCAAACCTGCCCCCCAGTCGCTGAACGGCGCGCTCCACGATGGCCAGCCCCAGACCGGTTCCCTTGGCCGAACTGCGCGATGCATCACCGCGAAAGAACGGCTGCGTCAATTGGGGCAGCAATTCGGGCGGCACACCTTTGCCGTGGTCGCGCAGCTTGACCAGGATCCAGTTGTCCTTGGCCTTGGCAGCAATCTCCACCCGGCAGACACCAGTGATCGGTTCCCGGCCGTAGCGTTGCGCGTTCTCCATCAGGTTGGTGAAGATGCGCTGGAGTTCAACCGCATCGCCCATGACCATGGTGTCTGGCGGAATCCTTGTAGTCACCGCCAGGTTCGGGTCGTTGCCCAGCGAGAAGATGGCCGCATCCACCACCTGGTTGAGGTTCACCGACTCGGACTTGATCTGGTCCGGCCGGGCGTAGTCCAGGAATTTATCGATGATGGCGTTCACCTGGTCGATATCCGCCGCCATGTGCTCGCGCGCCTGGGGATCGTCCACGCTCATTTCGGTTTCCAGGCGCAGTCGGGCCAGGGGCGTGCGCAGATCGTGTGAGATGCCCGCCAGCATCAGTGCGCGGTCCTGTTCGATCTTGGACAGGCGCTGGGCCATCCGGTTGAAGCCGATGTTCACCTCGCGGATCTCGCTGGTGGCCACGGTTTCGTTCAGCTTGCTCGAACTGAAGTCGCCCTCACGCACCCGGCTGGCCGCGAACGACAGTTTCTTGAGCGGGTTGTTGATGAGGCGGGCAATGATGGCAGCACCCGCCAGCGACAGGCCTGCACCGGTGGCCAGCCAGATCAGCCAGGTCTTGCCTGTCACGATGCCCAGACGCGACGGATCGGTCAGCAGCCAGTACGGGTCACCGTCGATGGTAAATCCCACCCAGAGACCGGGCGTGCCATTGACTTCGCGCGCCACGATGGTGTCCTCACCCAGCCTCGCTTTCAGGCGCTGGCTCACACTGCGCGTGAGGGAATCGGTGTCATAGGACAGATAGGTATCCGACGGTTCCCGGGGCGCAATCCGCACGTCCTCCTCGTCGGCCAGCGTCTTGACCAGAGACACGCGGGCGATCGAGTCCGAGTGCACCAGGGCGGCCCGGCTGAGGTTGACCAGCGAGGCAATCTGCTGGGCACTCTGAAGGACCCGGGGTTCGAACTCCAGCGCCCGGAAGGTTTGCAGCCAGGCCACGAAGCAGCCCAGCAGCAGCATCGCCAGCAGGAAGAAGGTGCGCCAGAACAGGCTCACCTCCCTGGGGGGGCGAACCTCCAGGGGTGCTGGCGCGGTCTCCAGCGGCGTGGGCGCCGTTTCAAACGCGACCTGTGACTCCTCGACCATCAGGCGTTACCGTCCGGCACAAATACGTAGCCCACGCCCCAGACGGTCTGCAGGTAGCGTGGAGAAGAGGCATCCTCCTCGATCAGCTTGCGCAGGCGGGAGACCTGTACATCCAGGCTGCGGTCGAACGGCTCGAACTCCCGGCCGCGGGCCAGTTGCGCCAGCTTTTCGCGGGAAAGCGGCTGACGCGGGTGACGAACCAGTGCCTTGAGCATGGCAAATTCGCCCGTGGTCAGCGGCAGGTCCTGACCATCCTTGCGCAGGGTGCGCAGGCTCAGGTCGAACTCGAAGGGTCCGAACCTGACCGTTTCGGCCTCTTGCGAGGGAGCGCCCGGCACCTCTGCCGGCGGGCGGCGGCGCAGCACGGCGTGGATGCGGGCCAGCAGTTCACGCGGGTTGAAGGGTTTGCCCAGGTAGTCATCGGCACCCACCTCCAGGCCCACAATGCGGTCCACATCCTCGCTCTTGGCGGTGAGCATGATGATCGGGGTTCGGTCTCCGTTGGCGCGCAGGCGACGACAGATGGACAGACCGTCTTCGCCGGGCATCATCAGATCCAGCACAATCAGGTCCACGGATTCGCGCTGCAGCACCCGGTTCAGGGCCTTGCCATCTTCCGCCAGCATCACCTCGAAACCTTCCTGCATCAGATAACGGCGCAGAAGGTCACGGATGCGCACATCGTCGTCGACAACCAGGATCTTGTTGGGGCGGGGCGTGGCTTGTGGCATGGCAGCAACTCTCCAAAAATGTAACAAACCCGATTGTGGCAGCTGCAAGTCCTTGTCGCGGCTTGTTTTTTCTTCCGCTGACAGCATGTTACATATGTTGCCCCTGGCCTTGATCCGTTTACCGGACGCTCATCACACAATCCTCCAGATCCGCATACTTGAGCCATGATGAAGCTGACCGCCATTGCCGCAGGACTTGCCCTGGCCCTTCCGTTGTCCGGTTGGGGCAGTGATCGGTCGCCGGGTGCTGTACCTTCGCCGGCCATCGTTTCGCTGCCGCCCGCTGGTCAGGCGCTCAATTCGGTGATGGTGCCCATGCCGCTGTCCCAGGAAGCGCCGGGGCGCCGCTTGCGCGAGAGCCTTCGGCAGCCATGGGCCGACACGCCCTCGGCGGAGGCGGCACCGTACCGGTTGTCCGACGATGAGCGGCGCAAGATGCGCGACATGTTGCGCAGCCGTGCCCAAGAGGATTCCCTGAGATGAAGCTGAAATGGTCCAAACGCCGATCGGCCTGGTCGGCGGTGGGTGGCGCTGTGCTCACGGCTGGCCTCGTGTTGGCGAACCCGGTGCTGGCTCAAGAGGCGCTGGCCACGTCGGAGTCTGGGCAGGTGGTTCATCTGAACGCATCTGCGGTTCGCGAGGTGCCGCAGGACTGGCTGACCATGCAACTGGCTGTGACCAGGGAGGGGGCGGATCCCGGGCAGGTGCAGGCCCAGATCCGCGCGGCCCTGGATGCCTCGCTGGAGGCGGCGCGCGCCAAGGCCAAGCCGCAGTCCATGGAGGTCCGGACCGGCCAGTTCGCGCTGCATCCGCGATATGGCAACAATGGCCGCATCACCGGATGGCAGGGCCAGGCCGAACTGGTGCTCGAAGGGCGCGACTTCGGTCTGATTTCCCGGACCGCAGCCAGTCTGGCGCCGCTGGTGGTCAGTGGCAGCAGTTTTTCCCTGTCGCGCCAGGCGAGGCAGCAACTGGAATCCGATGTCCAGCGAGAGGCGATCACCCAGTTCCGAGGCAAGGCCGATGACATCGCCAAGGCCTTCGGTTTTGCCGGCTACTCCCTGCGCCAGGTTTCCGTCAGCAGTGTGGATGGTGGCCACGGACAACCCAGGCCTGTGATGATGATGGCGCGCGCCGAGAAGGCCATGGAGGCCGACGCGGCCGTGCCGGTGGAGGCCGGCAAGGCCACGGTGCAGGTGACGGTGAGCGGCAGCATCAACCTGCGGTGAACTGCCCAGGACGGATGATCCGGGTTCGGGCTTACTGCGCGGCCCAGCCACCGTCCATGTTCCACGCCACGCCACGCACGTTGTTGCCGGCGGGTGAGCAGAAGAAGACGGCCAGTTCGCCCAACTCGTCCGGCGTGGTGAACTGCATCGATGGCTCCTTCTCCCCCAGCAGCAACTTGGTGGCTTCCTCATTGCTCAGGCCCAGCGCGGCGGCCTTGGCGTCCACCTGTTTCTGAACCAGTGGCGTGAGCACCCAGCCCGGGCAGATCGCGTTGCAGGTCACGCCAGTGGTGGCGTTTTCCAGGGCTGTGACCTTGGTCAGACCCACGATGCCGTGCTTGGCCGCCACATAGGCCGATTTCTCGGCCGACGCCACCAGGCCATGAACCGAGGCCACGTTGATGATCCTGCCCCAGTTGGCAGCGCGCATGGCCGGCAGCGCCAGCCGGGTGGTGTGGAACGCGCTGGTCAGGTTGATGGCCAGCACTGCGTCCCAGCGCTCCACGGGAAAGTCCTCGATCCGGGCCACATGCTGGATGCCGGCGTTGTTCACCAGGATATCCACCCGCCCGAAACGATCGGCCGCGAACTTCATCATGTCCTCGATGTCCGAGGGCTTGCTCATGTCGGCACCGTGGTAGTCGACCTTGACCCCCAGCGCGGCAATCTCCGCCTTGGGGGAATCCGCATCACCAAACCCGTTGAGGATGATGTTGGCGCCCTGACGCGCCAGGGCTTTGGCAATGCCCAGGCCGATGCCACTGGTGGACCCGGTGACGAGGGCGGTCTTGTTCTTGAGCATCGGTAATCTCCAGTTCCATTACGATAGGTTGAACAGCAACCGAATCATTATCACGGAGTCACCACATGCAGCGGCTGGACAGGGAGCCCCGGTTGAATCACCTGACCGTGTCCGGGCCAGGAGCGCTGGGCGGAGGTGGGCGCCGCCTGGCCTGGTGGGAGTGGCCTTCGGATCGCGATGACCACATCGTGATCTGCGTCCATGGCCTGTCGCGCCAGGGGCGTGACTTCGACAGCCTGGCCCGATCGATCGCAGGCCAGGCAAGGGTCGTGGCCGTCGACGTCGCGGGCCGGGGCATGAGCGACTGGCTGGCCGATCCGATGGCCTATCAGGTGCCTACCTACGCCGCCGACATGGCGCAATTGCTCGCCCATCTGCGGCAGCGCCACCCCCAGGCGAACATCGACTGGGTGGGTACCAGCATGGGCGGACTCATTGGCATGGCCTTGGCCGCCCAGCCGAACATCGGCTTGCGTCGCCTGGTGCTCAATGACGTGGGTCCAGCCATCCGCTGGGAGGCGCTGCAGCGGATCGCAGGCTACCTGGGCGCCAATCCCTCGTTCGCCACCGAGCGGGAAGCGATGGATTACCTGGCTTCCATCTCATCTGGATTCGGTCCCCACACCGACGAGCAGTGGCAGGCCCTGTCCCGCCCCATGCTGCGCCAGCGTGAAGGACGCTGGTGGTTGCACTATGACCCGGACATCGCCCTGCCTGTGCGGGCGCTGGTGAACCAGGACGAAGCGGCCGCCCGGCAGGCCGCAGCCCAGGGCGAGGCACTGCTATGGACCCTGTATGACCAGATCACCGCATCCACCTTGCTCTTGCGGGGCGCCCAATCCGATTTGCTGTCGATGGAGACCGCCTCCCAGATGACCGCACGTGGCCCCCGGGCCAGACTGGTGGAGTTTGCCGGTGTGGGCCATGCCCCCACGCTGGTGAATGACGAACAGACCGATGTCGTCCGGCATTTCCTGCTGGATTGAATCCCTGACAGATACCCATGAAATCGATCAGCAACGAATTCGTGCGAGCCGACTTGCCGTCGGCGCACGCCCCCCCAGGCGCTGAGGGCACGTCCGCCATCGTGGCGGCCACCGCCGGCAGCCTGCCCAACGACCACCAGGCGCTGGCCCGTGCGCGGGCGTTTGCCGAACCGCTGCTGGCTTGCGAGTCTCTGGACACGGGCGAGAACATCCTGGCTCACGCGGATGCGGTGGCCGACATCCTGCGTGGCATCGGAGGTTCCGAGGCCATGCAAGCCGCGTCCTACTTGGTCTATGCCTGCCAGCACCTGAACCGGCCGCAGGAGGTGATTGCCAAGGCTTTCGGTGAGAACTACGCCGCGCTGGCCCTGGAAACCACCAAGCTGGTGCAGTTGCAACACCAGGCCCGAATCAAGGCGGCGCAGGCGCAGGCCAAGAAGGCCGAGGAACGGCAGGTGGCGCAAGACCAGGCCCTGCCGATGGCCTCGCCGGGCAAGCAGCCGGTGTCCGAGCTGGCGGCCAGCCAGACGGAGAATGTGCGCAAGATGCTGCTGGCGTTCTCCCGCGACCTGCGGGTGGTCATGCTGCGGCTGGCTTCCCGGCTGCAGACGCTGCGGTACTACGCCGGGACCAAGGGCGATCCGGGCGTGCAGGTGGCCAGTGAATCGCTGCATGTGTTTGCCCCCCTGGCCAACCGGCTGGGTATCTGGCAGATCAAGTGGGAGATGGAGGACCTGGCGTTCCGCTTTCTGGAGCCGCAGACCTACAAAGACGTGGCCCGGCTGCTGGACGAAAAGCGGGTCGAGCGCGAACAGCACGTCGAGCAGGTCCGCCTGGAGCTGGCTCAGGCCTTGCAGGCGCAAGGCATCGATGCCTCGGTCCAGGGCAGGCCCAAGCACATCTACAGCATCGTCAAGAAGATGCGCGGCAAGTCGCTGGGCTTCGACCAGGTCTTCGACATCCGGGCCCTGCGCGTGGTGGTTCCCCGCATCGAGGACTGTTACGCGGTGCTTTCCCATGTGCACTCGCGTTTCGTACCCGTGCCCGAGGAGTTCGACGACTACATTGCCAAACCCAAGCCCAATGGCTACCAGTCGCTGCATACCGTGGTGCGCGATGAACAGGGCAGGGCGTTCGAGATCCAGATCCGTACCCAGGCCATGCACGACCACGCCGAACACGGTGTCGCCGCGCACTGGGCCTACAAGGAGGCGGGTACCAAAGGCTACGCCGGCGTGTCGGCCAGCTCGGAGTACGACGCCAAGATTGCCGTGCTTCGGCAACTGCTCGCGTGGGAACGGGACCTCAGCGGCAGTGCCCAGGGGCTGTTCGAGGACCGGATCTATGTGCTGACGCCTGATGCGGCCATCGTCGAGTTGCCGCAGGGGGCCACGCCCGTGGACTTTGCCTATTCGGTCCACACCAACCTGGGGCACCGTTGTCGGGGCGCGCGGGTGGACGGCAACATGGTCACCCTCAACACGCCGCTGCAGAACGGGCAGACCATCGAGATCATCGCCGCGAAGGAGGGCGGGCCCTCCCGAGACTGGCTAAACCCCGAACTGGGCTACCTGGTGGGTCACCGGGCCAAAAGCAAGGTGCGCGCCTGGTTCAACGCCCTGGCCCTGGAGGAGACGGTGGCCCGGGGACGGGAGGCGGTCGAAAAGCTTCTGCAGCGCGAGGGCAGGACATCGTTGCGGCACGACGAACTGGCCAGTCTGGTGGGACTGTCGTCCGCGCAGGAGCTGTTCGAGCAGGTGGGCAAGGACGAACTGTCCCTGCGTGCGATTGAAACGGCTCTGCGTCCCTCCGAGCAGGCGGGATCGACCGAGCCCGAGGTGCTGCTGCGCAAACCGCGCAAGCAGGGCGCGTCGTCTCCCGGCGGTGTGCTGGTCGTGGGTGTCGATTCCCTCATGACGCAGCTCGCCCGTTGCTGCAAGCCCGCGCCACCCGATGACATTCGCGGCTTTGTGACGCGAGGCAAAGGCGTCAGCATTCACCGAAGCGATTGCACCGATTTCGCGCACCTTCAGCGCAAGAACCCTGATCGGGTGATCGATGTGCAGTGGGGTGGGCAGGTCGCGGGGTCCCGCGACGGCAAACCCCCGGTCTACCCGGTGGATGTGGCGGTCGAGGCGGTGGACCGGCAGGGCCTGCTGCGTGACATCTCGGATGTGTTCGCCCGCGAGAAGATGAATGTCATCGGGGTGCAGACCCAGTCGGTCAAGGGCATCGCCTGGATGACATTCACCATCGAGGTAAGTGATGCGCGGCAGGTCGCGCGTGCCATGTCGGTGCTCAGCGATGTGGCCGGCGTGCGTGCGGTGCGCAGAAAATGATGCTATACTTGCGGTCTTCGTTGATCACGAAGGCGCGTAGCTCAGTTGGTTAGAGCACCACCTTGACATGGTGGGGGTCGTTGGTTCGAATCCAATCGCGCCTACCAAATCCAGCCCCTTGCACGGTTTGCCTGCAAGGGGCTTTTGCTTTGGGGGTCCCTGTGCAGCCCCAAGGGAAAACCCATGCTGCAGTGCACGGTGGGACTTTCTAGAATGTGGCCCATGCCCACCCCGGTATGGGGTCCGTACGAACTTCGCGAAAGTCCACTGTGCACAAAAGCAAGGCCACCGACGACAGCAATGCCTCCAAGGGTGGCGTGAGGGTCATCAAGAAGTACCCCAATCGCCGTCTCTACGACACCGACACGTCTTCCTACATCACTTTGGCCGAGGTCAAGTCCCTGGTCATGGACAACGAGCCATTCGTGGTGCGGGATGCCAAGACCAACGATGACCTGACGCGCAGCATCCTTCTGCAGATCATCCTGGAAGAGGAAACGGCTGGCGTACCCATCTTCACCGAGCAGGTGCTGGCCAACATCATCCGTTTCTACGGCCACGCCATGCAGGATTTCATGGGGTCCTACCTGGAGAAGAATGTCCAGATCTTCATGGACCTGCAGCAGAAAATGGCCGAACAGTCCAAGGGGCTCAACCCGGAAGTCTGGAAGCAGTTCATGAACGTCCAGTCGCCCATGATGCAGGGCATGATGGGTACCTACCTGGAGCAGTCGCGCAGCGCCTTCACCCAGATGCAGGAACAGATGCAGAAGAACAGCGAACAGATGCTGTCTGCCTTCGGGCTCAAGCGCTGACCAGCGTCTCTCGCTGGCTCTTGCCGGGCGGGTCTGAGACAATCCTGCCCCATGAGCGATATTTCTGTCCCCGCGGGCGCCTCCGTGCCCAAGGTCGGTTTTGTCAGCCTGGGATGCCCCAAGGCGCTGACCGACTCCGAACTGATCCTGACGCAACTCAGCGCCGAGGGCTACCAGACCTCCAAGACCTTCGCCGGTGCCGATCTGGTGATCGTCAACACCTGTGGCTTCATCGACGATGCGGTGAGGGAGAGCCTGGACACCATCGGTGAGGCGCTGGCTGAGAACGGCAAAGTCATCGTTACTGGTTGTCTGGGCGCCCGAGAGGGCGAGGGTGGCGGCAACATGGTGCAACAGGTGCATCCCAGCGTGCTGGCGGTCACCGGCCCGCATGCCACTCACGAAGTGATGGAGGCGGTGCACCGCCACCTGCCCAAGCCGCACGATCCGTTCGTCGATCTGGTGCCGCCGCAGGGTATCAAGCTCACGCCGCGCCACTACGCGTATCTCAAGATCAGCGAGGGCTGCAACCACCGGTGCACCTTCTGCATCATTCCGTCCATGCGTGGCGACCTGGTCAGCCGGCCTGTCGGCGACGTTCTGTCCGAGGCACGCAAGCTGTTTGAAGCGGGCGTCAAGGAACTGCTGGTGGTCAGCCAGGACACCTCGGCTTATGGCGTTGACGTCAAGTACCGCACGGGCTTTTGGGACGGCAAGCCGGTAAAGACGCGCATGTTCGATCTGGTGCGCGAGCTGGGCGAGTTGGCCAAGGGCTTCGGTGCCTGGGTGCGGCTGCACTATGTCTATCCCTACCCGCATGTGGATGACATCATCCCCCTGATGGCCGAAGGTCTGGTGCTGCCCTACCTGGATGTCCCGCTGCAGCACAGCCATCCCGATGTGCTTCGACGCATGAAGCGGCCCGCCAGCGGTGAGCGCAACCTGGAGCGGATCGCCCGCTGGCGCGAGATCTGTCCGGAGATCGTGATCCGCAGTACGTTCATCGCCGGCTTCCCCGGCGAGACCGAGAGCGAGTTCCAGCATCTGCTCGACTTCGTCGAGGAGGCGCAGATTGACCGCGCCGGCTGCTTTGCCTACTCGCCGGTCGAAGGTGCAGCGGCCAATGACCTGCCGGATGCCGTGCCCGATGATGTGCGCGAAGAGCGCCGCGCCCGGTTCATGGCCGTGGCCGAAGCGGTGTCCGTCGAGAAGCTGGGTGCCCGTGTGGGGGCGACCATGCAGGTGCTGGTGGACTCGGCACCGGGCATGGGCAAGAAGGGCGGGGTGGGGCGCAGCTACGCAGACGCCCCTGAGATCGACGGATTGGTGCGCCTCCTGCCACCGCAGAAGATCAGCAAGACCCTGAAGGTGGGTGAGTTCACCAAGGCGCGCATTGTGGCGGCCGAAGGTCATGACCTGGTGGCCATGCCTGTCTGACCCGGACCAGTGACGCGACCCTGCTGGTCGCGTCATTCA
Organism: Hydrogenophaga sp.; assembly: GCA_021166755.1. Lineage (GTDB taxonomy): Bacteria > Pseudomonadota > Gammaproteobacteria > Burkholderiales > Burkholderiaceae_C > Hydrogenophaga > Hydrogenophaga bisanensis. The sequence continues at coordinate 19,735 of JAJPEW010000305.1, forward strand.
ACGTCACGTGATAAAGAAAAAGGCCTGCCGGGATCCAGCAGGCCTTCATTGTTTTGGTGCCCAAGAGAGGACTCGAACCTCCACGCCTCTCGGCGCTAGTACCTGAAACTAGTGCGTCTACCAATTCCGCCACCTGGGCATCTCAGGAAGCCTCTATTCTACATCATCCTTGCGGCCTTTTTTCGTGGCCCCACGTCGGCGGATGCGGCTTGTTGCGACCATGGCGCTGATGGCGCAAAAAGTGAAAAGGCTTGCCGCGTGACCGCTGGCAAGCCTTTATGATGGTGGTGCCCAAGAGAGGACTCGAACCTCCACGCCTCTCGGCGCTAGTACCTGAAACTAGTGCGTCTACCAATTCCGCCACCTGGGCATCTCAGGAAACCGCTAGTATAGCGTCAAAAATCAGAAACATTCAATAGTGAACGAAAAAAACAGCCTGCTGGCCGAATTCGAAGGCGTCGTTGCCGGACACCGTGACGGGCACGGTTTCGTGGTCCGCGATGACGGGCAACCCGACATTTACCTGCCCTCCAACGAGATGAGGGCCGTGCTTCACAAAGACAGGGTCAAGGCGCGCATCGTCCGCGTCGACCGCAAGGGGCGACCCGAAGGGCGTGTGACCGAGATCCTGGAACGATCCGCCGCCCCGATCATTGGTCGCCTGCTGCAGGAAAGCGGGGTCTGGCTGGTCGCACCGGAAGACAAGCGCTATGGCCAGGATGTCCTCATCCCCAAAGGCGCCACGGGCTCGGCCAAGCCCGGCCAGGTGGTGGTGGTCGAGCTGACCGAGCCTCCGGCGCTCTATGGCCAGCCGGTGGGCCGCGTCAAGGAGGTGCTGGGGGAGATTGATGACCCTGGCATGGAGATCGAGATTGCGGTTCGCAAGTACGGTGTACCGCACGAGTTTTCCGATGCTGCCCTGGCAGAGGCGCGTGCCTTGCCCGACACGGTGCGTGCGGCCGATCTACGGCAGCGGGTGGATCTGCGCGATGTGGCACTGGTCACGATCGACGGAGAGGATGCCCGTGATTTCGACGACGCGGTCTACTGCGAGCCGACCCGGGTGGGGCGCGGCAAGGGCTGGCGTCTGCTGGTGGCGATTGCCGATGTGAGCCACTATGTGAAGACCGGCTCGCCGATCGATATCGATGCCTACGATCGCGCCACGTCGGTGTATTTCCCGCGCCGTGTGATTCCCATGCTGCCGGAGAAGCTCTCCAACGGGCTGTGTTCGCTCAACCCGGACGTCGATCGTTTGTGCATGGTCTGCGACATGCTGATCAACGCCAAGGGTGAGATCCACGCCTACCAGTTCTATCCGGCGGTGATGCACAGCCACGCGCGGTTCACCTATACCGAGGTGGCCGCGATCCTGCAGAACACCCGCGGTCCCGAGGCCCAGGGCCGCAAGGCGCTGGTGCCCTCTCTGCTGAACTTGCACGACGTCTACCGCGCCTTGCTGGCCGCGCGCCAGGCCCGGGGGGCGGTGGACTTCGAAACCGTGGAGACGCAGATCGTCTGCGACGAATCCGGACGGATCGAGCGCATTGTTCCCCGTACCCGCAACGACGCCCACAAGCTGATCGAGGAGGCCATGCTGGCGGCCAACGTCTGTTCGGCAGACTTCATCGGCCAGAGCAAGCATGCCGGCCTGTTCCGGGTGCACGAGGGGCCAACGCCCGAGAAACAGGAGACCCTGCGCAGCTACCTCAAGGCGATGGGGGTGCCCCAGAGCATCAGTGACACCCCGCATCCATCGGAGTTTCAGCAAATTGCGCAGGCGACCAAGGACCGTCCCGACGCGCAGCAGATCCACACGATGCTGCTTCGATCCATGCAGCAGGCGATCTACACGCCGGTGAATCAGGGCCACTTCGGTCTCGCTTTTGAGGCATACACCCACTTCACCAGCCCGATCCGCCGCTATCCTGACCTGCTGGTGCATCGGGTCATCAAGGCCATCCTGCTCAAGCAGCGCTACCAGTTGCCCGCCTTGCCCACGCCGGGTGAGGCTCACGCCAAGCTCAGCAAGCGGCTGGCCAGTCGCGCCACTCCGGCAGCGGCTGCCGCCTCTCGCAAGCTCAACGCCGAGATGCAGGCGTGGCAGGCAGCGGGCCTGCATTGCAGCGCCAACGAGAGGCGCGCGGACGAGGCCAGCCGTGATGTCGAAGCCTGGCTCAAGTGCAAGTACATGCGCGAGCATCTCGGCGAAGAGTTCAGTGGCCTGGTCACGGCAGTCACCAGCTTCGGCCTGTTCGTCACCCTCGATGCCATGTATGTCGAGGGTCTGGTTCACATCACCGAGCTTGGCGGCGAGTATTTCCGCTTTGACGAGGCCCGCCAGGAACTGCGTGGCGAACGCACAGGCATCCGCTACGCACTGGGTACCCGCGTCCAGGTGCAGGTCAGTCGTGTCGATCTGGATGGGCGCCGGATTGATTTCCGGCTGGTGCGCGGGGACGAGGACGTGATTCAGCGCGCCATGCGTGACAAGTCTGCCGGACCGGTCGCAGATGTCGGTGGCACCGAAGGCGCCAAGAGCGGTCGCCGCAAACGCTCGGGCGCGCCGCCGGCGAGCAGCGCCGTGCAGGATCTCAAGGGAGCAGTGCGCAAGGCGGCGGCTCGCAAGGACGGGCGCTCCAAGGGCGGCGCGGCGCCCCGGAGTCGCAAATCACGTCGCTAGGCGCGATCGGCTGTCAGCCTCTACACTGTCGCCTGCCTCGGCCTGCGGGGTCGTGACTCACCATCGCCTGTCCATGCAAATCCTGTTCTTCCTGCTTGAAACGGTTTTCTTCCTGCTGATCGGCGCCGCCCTCTTGCGCGCCTGGATGAACCATCTGCGTATCCATATGGCTGCGCAGCCTGGACGGTTTGTCATGGCCATCACCGACTGGCTGGTGCAGCCGGTTCGCCGGGTGCTGCCGAAACCGATGGCACAGGGTCGCGTCGACTGGGGCAGCCTCATGTCGGCTGTGTTGCTGGCGTTTGCCTATGGAGGACTCTGGTTGGGACTCGCCGTGTCTTCGGTGCCCGCTGAAGCCTCGCCGCTGACATCCATGCTGGCGATCGTCGTGGTCGGCCTGAGGCTTCTGGCCAGGGTCGCCTTGCAGGGCTTGATGGTCATCCTGCTGGTCTACGCGGTCATCTCTTGGGTGCAGCCCCAGTCGCCGCTGATGTCCACGCTGCACCGCCTGTGTGATCCGATCGTGCGGCCCATCCGCCGGTTCGTGCCCCAGATTGGCGGCGTGGACCTGTCCGTGCTGTTTCTGATCGTGCTGCTTCAGGTCGGGTTGATGTTGCTGGCCTGATGCGGTGCCGGTCAGTGATGACCGAGTGCCTGCGCCAGCGCACCTGCGGTGATCGGGCAGGCTGACTTCCGGGCGGCCATCCGGTCAGCCGCCTGGCCGTGTTGCATCACGGCGCGCGCCACCACGTCGAAGGGCATTTCCCCCTCCTGGTGCGGCTGCGCCAGGTAGCTTCCTATCAGACCCGCCAGCACGTCGCCAGTCCCCGCGGTCGCCAGCGAAGGGTTGCCGGACGGGTTGATGACGGGTGTCCTGTCTTGCGCCGCCACGATCGTTCCGGACCCTTTGAGGACGCAGATGCAGCCGGTGATGGCGGCCAGGCGCCGGGCAGCTGCCAACCGGTCCCTCTGGATGTCTGCGCTGCTGCAGCCGAGCAGCCTTGCCGCTTCCAGGGGGTGGGGTGTCAGCACCGTGATCCAGCCTTTCGATGCCCGGGCGTTCAGTTGGACGATACCGTCGATGTCGCCAGCCAGTGCATTCAGCGCATCGGCATCGAGCACCAGGCGCCTGGCCTGGTCCAGGATCTGCGGCAGCCACGGGATGACAGCATCTCCGCCGCCGCATCCGCAGACCGTGACGGCCGCATCGAGCACGGATGGGGTGATGAGCTTTTCGGGCGCACGCAGCATGATCTCGGGTTGCACAGGATCCCACCCGGGGTTGCCCTCGGCGTCGCCCAGCAGTCCGAGAAAGACACGCCCGGCCCCCGAGAGCAGGGCAGTCCGCGCCGCCAGCACGCCCGCGCCGGTCATGCCGACGCCGGTTCCCCGCATCCCTTGTCCGCCGATCACCACCACATCGCCCTGACTACCCTTGTGCGAGGCGTGCGGCCGCACGCTCGCGGGGCTGTCGCGGGCACCCAGCGTGGCGTCCTGCGCCAGGGGTGATGGCCAATCCTGACACAGGGGAGCCAACCAGACACTGCCGGCGGCGTCGCGTCCGTCGGCGGTGAACAGGCCCGGCTTGGCGGTCAGCATGGTGAGTGTGTTTCTCGATGCTCTCGAGGGCGTCAGCGATACCCCATCGGGTTTCCACCAGTGGCCGGTGTCTGCATCAAGGCCAGAAGGCAGGTCCACGCAGAGCACGGGACGGTCGGCACCAAAAAGGGCCGCCCAATGCGTCGCCAGCAGTCCGGTCGGAGCCCTTCGCACCCCGAGGCCCAGCAGCCCGTCGATCGCGACATCCCACTCGTCGGGCGGAACCTCGTGGATAGGCAGGCCGGCGTCCTGCACCTTGCCGAGAGCCCAGCGTGTGTCGGGCGGGGTCTGCACGCCCGGGCAACGGGTGATGACCACGGCGGGCCCTGCACCGCTGTGCTGGCGCCACTGTGCCAGATGGCAGGCGGCAATCAGGGCGTCTCCGCCATTGTTGCCCGGACCACAGGCCACCCACACGGTCCGGGCGTGGGGGTGCAGCGCCAGGGTCAGTTGTGCCAGGGAGAGTCCCGCGCGGGCCATCAGCTCGTGCGGGGGCAGCGTCTGGCTCAGTGCGGACTCGATCTTCCTCGTGGCCGCCACGCCATACAGCGGGTGGGGTTCCGGATCCGGCAGCAGGTGCATCTGGCGAAGGTTCGGCATGGCAGTCGCCATGATACTTTTTCGTCTGCGCACCCGGTTACCCGGTGGGTCAGCGTTCCACCGCGCAAAGCTTCGGGTCCAGAGAGGGAGTCTTGCCAGACAGCAACTCTTCGAGCAGGCGTGCGCTGCCAGGGGCCAGGGCCCAGCCTTGTGTCCCGTGCCCCATGTTCATCCAGATACCCGGCATCGACGTAGCCCCGATCATCGGTCGACCGTCACGGCTGACGGCCACCACACCTTCCCAGGTTTGCACCGTGCCCTGTCGGGCTCGCACGTCAGCGACACCCGGGAACCAGTCATCCAGTGTCTGGAAGAGCGGATGCCAGGCATTTGCAGGGCTGGGTCCTTCTTGCGCCCTGGCGGGACCAAAGCCTCCTGCCACACGCAGGCGCTGCCCATGCTGGACGATCAGAACCTGTCGTTCGGCATCCAGAATCGCTGCCCTGGGGGCCAGGAGCGGGTCGCGCAACGCGGCGACGACGGTCCTGCCACGCATCAGTGAGATCCCCGACTTCAGTCCGAGTGATCTGAGCAGCGCCAGGCCAGCCCCGCCGCCGCAAAGGACTGCGGCGTCGAAGATCTCCTCGCCCTGACGTTGGTCGACCGTCTGCCAGCCCACCCGCACCGGGGTGCCTGGCTGAAGCGTCCGGACGGTGTGCCCCATGGCAAAGCGCACGCCCGTGGCCAGCGCCTGTTGGCGCCAGTTCATGCAGACCTGTCGGGGGGTTGCCACGGTCACCTCTGGCACGCGAGCCGCCCGTGCCAGGGGGGTGTCCGGGTTCAGGCCGGGTTCCAGTTTGTGGATTTGCGCTGGCTCAAGGCCTGCCAATGGCAGGCCGGCATCGGCCAGTGCGTCCAGGGTGGGACGCGCTCGTTCGTGCGCCTTGTCATCCTTCCAGAGCACCAGCAGGTCTTTGGACGAGTCGGGATCCACCGAGGTGGCAGAGAACCTGCTGACCATGCTGTCCGCACCCAGGGCCATCAGATCCCGCTGCATCCGCGCCAGTTGGGCCAGTTGCTCCGGCGGCTGAAGGGGATGCCGGCTGAACAGTCGAGTCAGCGGGTGAGCGCCCGGTGACACCCCCCAGGCCTGTACAGAGGAACCCCTGCCCGATGGCCAAGGCAAGCCATGTGCATTCAGACCGGTTCCCCCGTAGCTGGCTTCCTCTGCCACGGTTTGCCGGCGATCAAACACGGTGATCTGGTGTCCGCTGGCGGCCAACTCCAGCGCGGTGGCCAGTCCGGTCACGCCGGCACCAACGACAGCGATTCTCATTGAATGCCTCGCCAGGAAGAGGAGGGCAACATCTGGCAGGGGCTTGGCGCAGGGGAGTGCATCTGGGGAAGGATTGGTGGCGCGTATCGCCAGTGCTATAATCGACGGGCTTTGCGTCTGATGGGCTGAACATTCGTTTGCTCCTGGCGCAAGGTCAATCGCAAACCAGCCCGTCCGGGTGTCACTTGCACCCATCACACAAGATGGTGCAATCGATCGGGGCTGGATTTTAGTCCCAACCTCTGGAAAGAACTCCCATGTCGATCTCCATGCGCGAAATGCTGGAAGCCGGTGTCCACTTCGGTCACCAGACCCGCTTCTGGAACCCCAAGATGGCTCCCTTCATCTTCGGTTCCCGTAACAAGATTCACATCGTCAACCTCGAAAAGACGTTGCCGATGTTCGAAGAGGCGCAAAAGTTCGTGCGCCAGCTGGCTGCCAACCGCGGCACCATCCTGTTTGTCGGCACCAAGCGCACCTCGCGCGAGACGGTGGCCGCCGAGGCCCGTCGTGCCGGCATGCCTTTCGTTGATCAGCGTTGGCTCGGCGGCATGCTGACCAACTTCAAGACGGTCAAGACCTCCATCAAGCGCCTCAAGGACATGCAGGCCCAGAAGGAAGCTGGTCTGGACAGCATGAGCAAGAAAGAGCAGCTGATGTTCTCCCGCGAAATGGAAAAGCTGGAGAAGGACATCGGTGGCATCCAGGACATGACCGCTCTGCCGGACGCCATCGTCGTGATCGACGTCGGTTTCCACAAGATCGCCGTGGCCGAAGCCCAGAAGCTGGGTATTCCGCTGGTGGGTGTGGTCGATACCAACCATTCGCCGGTCGGCATCGACTACGTGATTCCCGGTAACGACGACTCTGCCCGCGCCGTGGCTCTGTATGCCCGCGGTCTGGCCGATGCCGTCCTGGAAGGCCGTGCCAATGCTGTGGCGGACGTGGTCAAGTCGGCCGCAGCCGAAGGTGGCGACGAGTTCGTCGAAGTCGACGAAGCGTCCGCCTGATCCTTTTCTCGGGCCGCCAAAGGGGCTCTAGAAGCCCCTTTTTTGCAGGCCGTTTCACCTCATCACCAACCGCTTCAGCCGGGCGGATTCCCGGCAGGCAACTGGAGAAACAAGATGGCAATTACCGCAAGCATGGTCGCCGATCTGCGCGCCAAAACCGATGCTCCCATGATGGAGTGCAAGAAGGCACTGACCGAAGCCAACGGCGACATGGCCAAGGCCGAGGAAATCCTGCGCGTCAAGCTGGGCACCAAGGCTGGCAAGGCCGCATCCCGTGTGACCGCCGAAGGCGTGGTCGCCTGCTTCATTGAAGGCAACACCGGTGCGCTGGTCGAAGTCAACTGCGAAACCGACTTCGTCACCAAGAACGACAGCTTCCTGGCCATGGCCCAGGCGGCCGCAGAACTGGCTGCCAAGAACAACCCGGCCGATGTCGACGCCCTGGGTGGTCTGGCCCACAGCCAGGACAGCTTCGGCCCGACCCTGGAAGAGGTGCGCAAGGGTCTCATCGGCAAGATCGGCGAAAACATGTCTTTCCGCCGCTTCAAGCGCTACAGCGGCGGTTCGCAGCTGGTGTCCTACCTGCACGGCACCCGCATTGGCGTGATGGTCGAATTCGACGGCGATGCCGTGGCGGCCAAGGACACGGCCATGCACATTGCCGCCATGAAGCCGGTGGCCCTGTCTTCCGCCGACGTGCCGGCCGATCTGATCGCCAAGGAGCGTTCGGTGGCTGAGCAGAAGGCTGCTGAGTCCGGCAAGCCCGCCGACATCGTGGCCAAGATGGTGGAAGGCTCCGTCCAGAAGTACCTCAAGGAGGTCTCGCTGCTCGATCAGGTCTTCGTGAAGGCGGCCGATGGCAAGCAGACCGTGGGCCAGTACCTCAAGTCCGCCAACACCACCGTCAAGGGCTTCACCCTGTACGTGGTCGGCGAGGGCATCGAGAAGAAGGTCGACGACTTTGCAGCCGAAGTGGCTGCCCAGGTGGCCGCCGCCCAAGGCGCCTGACACTGCGCTGGCCTGGTGCCAGCCGAACCCAATCAGACAACGGGCCGGAAGGCCCGTTGTCTTGTGTGCAGTTGCCAACCTGGCTCAGGTCGATCGGGATCCCGGCACCGAAGACCCTGGCGGCTGAGTACACTTGAGAGTTGAGCCGTCCATCCCCACGCGCCCCTTCAGGACCCTGCCCATGCCTGCCTACAAACGGATTCTCCTCAAACTTTCTGGTGAAGCCCTCATGGGCGATGATGCCTTCGGCATCAACCGTGCCACCATCGTGCGCATGGTGGAGGAGATTGCCGAGGTGACGCGCCTGGGTGTCGAGGTGGCGATCGTGATCGGTGGCGGCAACATCTTCCGCGGAGTCGCTGGCGGCTCCGTCGGCATGGACCGCGCCACCGCCGACTACATGGGCATGCTGGCGACGGTGATGAACTCTCTGGCCCTGGCAGACGCCCTGGAGAAAGCGGGCGTCGTGGCTCGGGTCATGTCTGCCATCGCCATCGAGCAGGTGGTGGAGCCCTACGTCAGGCCCAAGGCCCTGCAATATCTTGAAGAGGGCAAGGTGGTGGTGTTTGCCGCGGGAACCGGCAATCCGTTTTTCACGACCGATACGGCCGCCGCGCTTCGAGGCGCGGAGATCGGTGCCGAAATCGTCCTGAAGGCCACGAAGGTGGACGGGGTCTACACCGCCGATCCGAAAAAGGATCCGTCGGCCACCCGATACTCGGCCATTTCCTTCGATGAGGCCATGGTCAAGAACCTGCAGGTGATGGACGCCACGGCCTTCGCGCTGTGCCGCGACCAGAAGCTGCCGGTCAAGGTCTTCTCCATTTTCAAGCCGGGTGCCCTTCGAAACGTCGTGCTCGGCGGGGACGAAGGCACCCTGGTTCACGTCTGATGCGGCCTGCCTCGCAGGTCCAACCCACAGCAAGTACAGGAGCATTCATGAGCAGCATCCCAGAAATCCGAAAGAACGCTGAACACAAGATGCAGCAGTCCATCGAGGCGCTCAAGACCAGCTTGTCCAAGGTGCGTACCGGGCGTGCCAACCCGCAGTTGCTGGACACGGTGCATGTCGAGTACTACGGTTCGATGCTGCCCTTGTCGCAGGTGGCGAACCTTTCTCTGCTGGATGCGCGCACGATTGGCGTGGCTCCCTGGGAAAAAGGCATGGGGGCCAAGATCGAGAAAGCCATCCGTGAATCCGACCTCGGACTCAACCCGGCCAGCCAGGGTGACCTGATCCGCGTTCCCATGCCGCCGATGACCGAGGAGCGACGCAAGGAACTGACGAAGGTGGTTCGCGGTGAAGGCGAGAATGCCAAGGTGGCGGTGCGCAACCTGCGCCGGGATGCCAACGAGCACGTCAAGCGGCTGCTCAAGGACAAGCTGGTGTCCGAGGATGATGACCGTCGTGCCCAGGAAGATATCCAGAAGCTCACCGATCGCATGATTGCCGAGATCGACAGGGTGGTGGCTTCCAAAGAACAGGACATCATGGCGGTCTGACCGTCAGACGGCCTGCAGTCCATCCACCCATCCTCAATGTCTGAGCATCTTTCCTCGCCACCCGGTTTTTCCCGGGTGCCTCATCATGTGGCCATCGTCATGGACGGCAATGGTCGCTGGGCCAAACAACGTCATCTGCCGCGCGTGGCCGGCCACAAACAAGGCGTGGACGCCTTGCGCCGTGTGGTTCAGGCCTGCCTTGACCGTGGCATCTCGGTGCTGACGGTGTTCGCATTCTCGTCGGAGAACTGGAATCGTCCGCCGGAAGAGGTGTCGGGGCTCATGCAGTTGCTGGCCATGGCGCTCAGCAGGGAAGTGCCCAAGCTCAGCAAGAACGGCATTCGGGTGTGCTTTGCGGGCGAACGCGAGGGTCTGTCGGAGCGTGTGGCCCAAGGGCTGGCACGTGCAGAACGTGCCACCGCCGACAACACCCGGATGATCCTCAACGTGTGTTTCAACTACGGCGGCCGCTGGGACATCGTCCAGGCGGCCCGACGCCTCGCCCAGCAGGGGCAGGACATCACCGAGGAAAGCCTGTCCACCGCGCTGTCCCTGGCGCATGTGCCCGATCCGGACCTGCTGATCCGCACTGGCGGGGAGATGCGGATCAGCAACTTCCTGCTGTGGCAGAGCGCGTACACCGAGTTCTATTTCACTGGTTGCCTCTGGCCCGATTTCGATGAGGTCGAACTCGATAGCGCGCTCAACGACTACGCCCGTCGTGAGCGCCGGTTTGGCAAAACGTCCGAGCAGGTGGTCGGCGCCACGGCCTCTGTGCATGCTTAAGCAGCGCATCATCACGGCCTTGATCATGCTGGCTGTTCTCCTGCCAGCCCTGTTTCATTCCCGCATCGAGTTCTTTGCCCTGCTCACGCTGGTGATGATCGCGGCCGCGGGTTGGGAGTGGTGCCGGCTCAATGGCATTCAGGACTCTTGGTCGGTGGCGGTGGGCATGGGTCTGGGTGGTCTCATGGGCCTTCTCTGGTGGTTTTCGGTGCTGGATCAGGTGCAGTGGGTCATCTGGATGGTGACCAGTGGCGTCTGGGCCCTCATTGCCGTGACCTTGCTGACCCGGGGTGTCTCCCAGTGGGGCATGTGGCCCGCCGGCTTGCGCCTGGCGGGCGGGTGCCTGCTTCTGGCGGCAGCGTGGCTGGCCCTCGTCGAGGCCCGCAAGATGGGTCTGGTCTACCTGTTGTCCGTCCTGACACTGGTCTGGATGGCCGACATTGCGGCCTACTTCGGAGGCAAGACCTGGGGGCGTCGCAAGCTGGCACCGACCATCAGTCCGGCCAAGAGCTGGGAAGGAGCCTACAGTGGCTTTGCCGGCGTGTGTGGCCTGGCGGCATTCTGGATCTGGTACGACGGATTGCGTCAGGACGACTCCGTCAGCATTTTCGGACTCATGCTTGCGCATGGCTGGATCTGGCTGGCGTTGGCGGTGATCTCCCTGACGGCCATGAGCGTGATCGGTGACCTGATCGAATCGCTGGTCAAACGCAGTGCCGGCGTCAAGGACTCCAGCGGCCTGCTGCCGGGGCACGGGGGCGTGCTTGACCGCGTGGATGCGCTGCTGCCGGTTCTTCCTGTGGCCCTCATGTTCACCCAATTGCCATGACCGATCGTCGACTGCGCATTTCTGTCCTGGGCTCGACAGGCTCCATTGGTACCAACACCCTGGATGTGGTGGGTCAGCATCCGGACCGATTCGAGGTCCATGCCCTGTCCGCTGCCCGGCAGGTCGATCTGATGGTGGAGCAGTGCCTGCGGTTCAAGCCCCGGCGAGCCGTGATGGCCGATGAGCAGGCCGCCGCTCAGCTGCGCGAGAGGCTTGGTGCGGCCGGACTGGTCATCGACGTGGCCAGCGGGGCGCAGGCCATCTGCGAGATCGCCAGCGATCAGGATGTCGATGTGGTCATGGCTGCCATTGTGGGCGCAGCCGGGCTGGCTCCCGCACTGGCGGCGGCCAAGGCGGGCAAGCGGCTCCTGCTCGCCAACAAGGAAGCGCTGGTGGTTGGCGGTGACCTGTTCATGGAGACCGTCCGTCACGGGGGCGGTACCCTCCTGCCGATCGACAGTGAGCATTCGGCCATTTTTCAGTCCTTGCCCGATGATCCGGCGACGTGGTCACGCCGCGTCGAGAAGATTGTTCTCACCGCCTCCGGGGGGCCGTTCCGCGCGCGCGACCCATCCACCCTGTCCAGCGTGACACCCGATCAGGCGTGTGCGCACCCGAACTGGGTGATGGGCCGCAAGATATCGGTGGATTCGGCCACGATGATGAACAAGGCCCTCGAAGTGATCGAGGCGCACTACCTGTTCCGCATGCCCCCCGAGCGCATCGAAGTGGTGATCCACCCCCAGAGCGTCATTCATTCCATGGTCCAGTTCCACGACCGATCCGTGGTGGCACAACTGGGGACACCGGACATGCGCGTGCCCATCGCCTACGGCCTCTCCTGGCCGGAGCGCATGGCCTCGGGCGCGGCGCCCCTGGATTTCACGGCGCTGTCGGCCCTGACCTTCGAGCAGGCGGATGAGCATCGCTTCCCGGGCTTGAAGCTCGCGTGGGAGGCCATGGCGGGCACTCCGGGCAGCACGGCTGTGCTCAATGCCGCCAATGAAGTGGCGGTCCAGGCTTTTCTGGATGGCCAACTGCGTTTTGACCAGATCTATCGGGTCAACCGTGCAACTCTGGAGGACTATTTGCCCTCCAAGCCCGCAGGGCTGGACGATCTGCTGGCCATCGACGCAGAAGCACGTCAGCGTGCGCGGGCATTGATGGGCAGGATCGCGGTCTGAACGGGATGCGTCCGGCGTATCCCGTGCATCGTCGACGGATCCTCTGGAGCGAAATCGCATGACGACAGTGATTGCATTTGTGGTGGCCCTGGGCCTGCTCATCGCCATTCACGAGTATGGCCATTACCGCATGGCCCTGGCCTGCGGGGTCAAGGTGCTGCGGTTCTCGATCGGTTTCGGCAAGCCGCTGTTCACCTGGCGCCGTCCGGGCAGTCCGACCGAGTTCGTCATTGGCGCATTGCCCCTGGGTGGGTATGTGCGCATGCTAGATGAGCGTGAGGCGCCAGTCGATGCTGCGGAAAGGCATCTTGCTTTCAACACCCAGCCTTTGCGTTCCAGGGCGGCCATTGTGGCGGCTGGGCCGCTGGCCAACCTGGCGCTTGCTGTCCTGCTGTACGCGCTGGTCAACTGGTGGGGCGTTCAGGAGCCGGAGCCGGTGCTGGCCAAGCCGGTGGCTGGCTCGATGGCAGAGCGGGCCGGTCTGACTGGCGGAGAGTGGGTCGGCCGGATTTCCGCCGGCGAGGGCGACGATGTGGATGTCCGCTCCTTCGAAGATCTGCGCTGGCGCCTGACCCAGGCCGCTCTGGACGGTGAGGATATCGTGCTGTCGCTCGGGCGGCCCGAACAAGGCGTGCCCCGGCAGGTGCGTCTTCCCTTGTCTGGCCTGGATGTGAAGGAGGCGGACGCGACGATGTATCAGCGCATCGGCATCGTTGCGCCCTGGAGCGCTCCCGAGATCGGGCAGGTCATGGCCGACGGCGCCGCTTCACGGGCCGGACTCCAGCCGGGCGATATCGTGCGTCAGGTCAACGGACAGCGTATTTCCGACGGGCAGCAGTTGCGCCAGCTGATTCGGGAGTCGGTCGGCACGGGAGGGCAGCCCGTGAGCCAGCGCTGGGAGGTCCAGCGCGCCGGACAGGTCCTGACACTGGATGTGACGCCCATGCCGGAGCAGCGGGACGGTACCTGGGTCGGACGCGTGGGCGCCTATGTGGGTGCCATGCCGGCGATGATCACCGTTCAGCATGGTCCCTGGGAGGGAATTGCCCGGGCAGTGGGCCGCACCTGGGAGGTGTCCTGGCTGACCCTGAAGATGATGGGGCGGATGCTGATCGGCGAAGCGTCCATCAAGAACATCAGCGGACCGCTGACCATTGCCGAATATGCCGGCAAGTCGGCCAGCATGGGCCTGACGCAGTACGTGGTCTTTCTGGCGCTCATCAGCGTCAGTCTGGGGGTGCTGAACCTTCTGCCACTGCCGGTCCTCGATGGTGGACACCTGATGTATTATCTTTGGGAGGGTTTGACCGGACGAGCAGTCTCTGACGTCTGGCTCGATCGCCTTCAGCGCGGAGGCGTCGCCATTCTGATGGCGCTCATGGCTGTCGCCCTGTTCAACGACGTGGCCCGATTGGCGGGCTGACCACACCTGATCCATGAAAACAATCAAAAAAGGGCTGCGCGGCCTGACCCTGTCCACCTTGGCTGCCAGCCTGCTGGCCGCCTTGCCCGCCTGGGCCGTGAATCCTTTCACCTTGCGCGATATCCGGGTGGAGGGCCTGCAGCGGGTCGAGCCCGGCACGGTCTTCGCTTCATTGCCGTTTCGCATCGGTGATCAGTACAACGACGACAAGGGCGCCGCGGCCATCCGTTCCCTGTTCGGCCTGGGTCTGTTCAGCGATGTCCGACTGCAGGTGACCGATGATGTGCTGGTGATTCTGGTCGAAGAGCGTCCCACCGTGGCCGATCTGAGTTTTTCCGGCATCAAGGAATTCGACGAGGAAGTGCTCAAGAAAGCGCTTCGTGATGTGGGCCTGACCGAAGGTCGACCGTTCGACAAGGCCCTGGCCGATCGCGCCGAGCAGGAGCTCAAGCGGCAGTACATCAACCGCAGCATGTACGCCGCCCAGGTGGTGACCACCGTCACACCCACGGACCGCAACCGCGTCAGCCTCAACTTCAGTGTCACCGAAGGCGATGTCGCCAAGATCCGTGACATCCGCATCGTGGGCAACCAGGCCTTCCCGGAAAGTACCCTGCGTGGTCTGTTCGATCTGGACACCGGCGGCTGGCTCAGCTGGTACACCAAGTCCGACCGCTACTCCCGGGCGAAGCTCAACGCCGACCTGGAGACCCTGCGTTCGTACTACCTCACCCGCGGATATCTCGAGTTCAAGATCGACTCCACCCAGGTGGCGATCTCGCCGGACAAGCAGGAGATGTCGGTCACCATCAACATCACCGAGGGCAACCGCTTCGTGGTGTCTTCTGTGGCGCTCGAAGGTGAGTACCTCGGCAAGGAAGAAGAGTTCAAGTCCCAGATTGCCATCCGGGCGGGCGAGGCCTACAACGCCGAGGACGTGTCCACGACGGTCAAGCGTTTTACGGATTATTTTGGCTCCTTCGGCTATGCATTCGCGCAAGTGGAAGCGGTGCCCTCCATCGACCGCGTCAACAACCAGGTGGCCTTCACGTTGCGCGCCCAGCCGGCTCGTCGCGTCTATGTCCGCCGGATCAACGTGGTGGGGAACAACCGCACGCGAGACGAAGTCATCCGCCGCGAGTTCCGCCAGTTCGAGTCCGCCTGGTACGACAGCGACCGCATCCGCCTGTCACGTGACCGGATCGACCGCCTGGGTTTCTTCACGCAGGTGGGCATCGACACCGAACCGGTGCCGGGCACCAATGATCAGGTCGATCTGACGGTCACGGTGGCCGAGCGGCCCACCGGCAACCTGTCCATCGGTGCCGGTTACTCGCAGGCCGACAAACTGTCCTTCATCGCGAGCATCAACGTCGAGAACGTGTTCGGTACCGGCAACTACCTGGGCCTGGATGTGAACACGAGCGACTTCAACAAGCAGTTCGTGCTGAGCACCACCGATCCCTACTTCACGCAGGACGGTGTGTCGCGCACCTTCGACCTCTACTACAAGACCACCCGTCCGTACGACGCACAGGGCGGTGACTACGAGATCAAGAAGCCTGGCATCGGCATCCGGTTTGGTGTGCCATTCACCGAGCGGGACACCGTGTATTTCGGTATTGGCGCCGAGCGCGTGACGGTGGTGGAAGGCAACGAGCTGCCTGAGGCTTACCTGGACCAGGGGGGCACCTACCTGCCGGCAACCATTGGCTGGTCACGCGATGAGCGCGACAGCGCCCTGGTGCCGACCGAGGGCCGGTATCAGCGGTTCAACACCGAGTTCGGCCTCAGCAGCGAACGCCGGTATGCCAAGCTGAGCTACCAGTTCCAGCAGTACATTCCCCTGACCAAGCAGTACACCTTCGCCTTCAACACCGAAGTTGGCTTGGGTAAAGGCCTGGGCGGCAAGGACTTCCCGGTCCTGCGCAACTTCTATGGTGGTGGTTTGGGTTCCGTGCGCGGTTTCGAGCAGGGCACCCTGGGCCCGACCTCCGCCGTCCTGGGGTCCACCACGGGCGAGCGCGTGAGTGTCGGTGGCGCGAAGAATCTCGTCTTCAACGCCGAGTTCATCGCCCCCTTCCCTGGTGCGGGCAACGACCGCACCCTGCGCTGGTTCTTCTTCACGGATGCCGGCAATGTGTACGGCGAGAACGATTCTTTTGAATTCTCCAAGCTCCGCGCCTCTGCCGGTGTGGGCATCAGCTGGATCTCGCCGATCGGTCCCCTTCGTTTTGCTTACGCCACCCCGATACGAAAGTTCGACGGGGATAAAATCCAGAAATTCCAGTTTCAGATCGGAACCTCGTTTTGATGAAGATGTCCTTGCAATCCTGGGTCAAGCCCGCCGCCGTCCTGGCGCTGGCCGCCCTGATGGCAACCGGCGCTGCCGCACAAGGCGCGAAGATCGGTGCCGTGAATGTCGACCGTATCCTGCGCGACTCGACGCCCGCCAAAGCCGCCACGGCCAAGCTGGAGCAGGAGTTCTCCAAGCGCGAGAAGGAGCTGCAGACCCTGGCCGCACAGGTCAAGTCGGCATCGGAAAAGCTCGAGCGTGAAGCGCCGACGCTGCCGGAAAGCCAGCGTGTGTCCCGCCAGCGCCAACTCGTGGATCAGGACCGCGAGCTCCAGCGCAAGCAGCGCGAGTTCCAGGAAGACCTGTCACTGCGTCGCAATGAGGGTCTGCAGCAGGTGCTCGAGAAGGTCAACCGCGTGCTCAAGCAGGTTGCGGAGAACGAGAAGTACGACCTGATCGTCCAGGAAGCTGCCTACATCAATCCGAAGCTCGATATCACCGACAAGGTGATCGAGGCTTTGAACAACGCCAAGTAAACCGGAGTCGCCTTGTCCACAACCTTGGGCGCCATCGTTGATGCCCTGGGTGGGCAGCTGACAGGCGATCCGTCGACGCCCGTTCATCGTCTTGCTCCGCTGGCGACGGCGGCAGAGGGTGATCTGGCGTTTGTGGCCCACGTCAGGTATCTCTCCCAAGTGCACAGCACCCGGGCGGGTGCCCTGATCGTCGGCCATCCGCTGGCTCAGGCGGCCGCCGGGCGAGGCGCCTGCATCGTCGCCGACGATCCGTATCACTATTTCGCTCGGCTGACGCAATGGTGGCGCAGGCTTCACGAGCCCGAAGCGCTTGCCGTTGTGCATCCGAGCGCGGTGATTGATCCGTCTGCCCGGCTGGGAGTGGGTGTATTTGTCGGACCCTACGCGGTGATCGAGGCCAACGTCGAGGTCGGCGATGGCGCTGTCATTGGAGCGCACTGCGTCCTCGGACGCGATGTCCGGATCGGTTCGCAGACCCGCCTGGCCCCGAGGGTCACAGTCGCCGCTGGCTGCTCGATCGGTGAGCGCTGCATCCTGCACAGCGGTGTGGTGATTGGCGCCGATGGTTTTGGTTTTGCCCCCCATCAGGGGCGGTGGATCAAGATTGAACAGCTCGGCGCGGTACACATCGGCCATGATGTGGAGATCGGTGCCAATACCTGTGTCGACCGGGGTGCCCTGGATGACACCGTGATCGGTGATGGAGTCAAACTCGACAACCTCATCCAGATCGGACACAACGTCAGGATCGGCGCGAACACCGCCATGGCCGGTTGTGTGGGCGTGGCGGGCAGTGCCGAGATCGGCGCGGGATGCACCGTCGGCGGTGGCGCTGTCGTGCTAGGTCACCTGAGTCTGGCCGACGGGGTCCATGTGTCTGCCGCCTCGGTCGTGACGCGGTCGATCCGCGAGCCGGGCCAGTACACTGGCATGTTTCCCATCGATGACAATGCCTCGTGGGAAAAGAATGCCGCTTCCCTGAAACAGCTCAACCGGCTGCGCGAACGCCTGAAGGCGGTCGAGCAGGCCGTTGCACAAGCCCAACACAAGAAGACCGAGTCATGATGGACATCCACCAGATCCTCAAGCAACTGCCGCACCGCTATCCCATCCTGCTGGTGGATCGGGTGCTGGAGGTGGAGAAGGGCAAACGCATCGTTGCCCTGAAGAATGTGACCATCAACGAGCCGCAGTTCAACGGCCACTTCCCTCATCGTCCGGTGTTTCCGGGGGTCTACATGCTCGAAGCCATGGCCCAGTCGGCGGCGCTGCTGGCCTTTGCGACCCTGGAAGTCACCCCTGACGACAACACGGTGTACTACTTCGCCGGTATCGACGGGGCCCGCTTCAAGCGGCCGGTGGAGCCAGGCGATCAGCTCGTGATGGAAGTGACGCTCGAGCGCATGAAGGCGGGCATCTTCAAGTTCAAGGGTACCTCGCGCGTGGGCGACGAAGTGGCCTGTGAAGCCGAACTGATGTGCACGATGCGCACGATCGCCTGACGCGCGGAGTCCGCTCATGGCGAACATCCATCCCACCGCCGTGGTGGATCCGGCGGCAGAGCTCGACGCCTCGGTGTCGATCGGTCCCTACACGGTCATCGGCCCTCATGTGAAGGTTGGCGCCGGAACGACCATCGGTGCCCATTGCGTGATCGAAGGTCACACCACAATTGGCCGCGACAACCGGATTTTCCAGTTCAACTCGCTGGGCGCGATCCCGCAGGACAAGAAGTACGCGGGTGAACCCTGTGAACTGATCATCGGCGACCGCAACACCATCCGGGAGTTCTGCACCTTCAACATCGGATCACCCGGTGACCTGGGCAAGACGGTGGTCGGTGATGACAACTGGATCATGGCCTACGTCCACCTGGCGCACGATTGCGTGGTGGGCAACAAGACCATCTTCGCCAACAACTCCCAGCTCGCGGGGCATGTGCAGGTAGGCGACTGGGTGATTCTGGGCGGATTCACCGTCGTTCACCAGTTTGTGCGCATCGGTGACCATGCCATGACAGCCATGTGCTCGCTGCTGTTTGCCGATCTGCCGCCTTTCGTGATGTGCCAGGGCCAGCCAGCGCAGGCACGGTCCATGAACTTCGAAGGCCTGCGCCGCCGCGGTTTCTCGGCCGAGCGCATCGCGGTGGTCAAGCGCATGCACAAGGCGCTGTATCGCGATGACCTGACGCTGGATCTGGCGCGGCAGCGCATCGGTGGGCTTGCCGCCGAGGTTCCTGAGGCCCAGCAGGATGTTGATCTGATGGCAGGCTTCCTTGACCAGGTGAACCCGCAACGCGGAATCGTTCGCTGATGACCACGGCAGACCCGCGCCTCCTTGCGCTGGTGGCCGGGGAGGCCTCCGGTGATCTGCTGGGCAGCCTGTTGCTGCGGGGCTTGAAGGCACGCTGGCCCGCACTGCGGTCGATGGGCATCGGCGGGCCGAGACTGTCGGAGCAGGGGTTCGACGCCTGGTGGCCCTCCGACCGTCTGGCGGTCAGGGGCTATATCGAGGTGCTTCCCCGTTTGCGCGAGTTGCTGCGCATCCGGCGTGAGCTCGGTGACCGTCTGTTGGGGGCGGAGCGCCCGGATGTGTTCATCGGGGTGGATGCCCCCGACTTCAATCTGGATCTGGAGGTGCGTCTGCGCTCTTCCGGGATACCCACGGTGCACTTCGTCTGTCCGTCCATCTGGGCCTGGCGACCGGAAAAAGTGCTCAAGCTCAAGGCGGCGGCAGAGCACGTCCTGTGCCTTTTCCCGTTTGAGCCAGCCTTGCTGGCAGAACACGGTATTGCCGCCACGTTTGTCGGACATCCCCTGGCATCGGTGATTCCCATGGAGCCTGATCAAGGGGCGGCCCGTCGGCGGCTGGGACTGACACCGGAGGGGCCGCTGGTGGCCATCCTGCCGGGCAGCCGTGCCGATGAAGTCCGCTATCTGGCGGATCGTTTCTTGCGCGCCGCTGTGCTGCTGCGTGCCCGTCGTCCTGATCTGCGGTTCGTCATTCCGGCGGCCCCTGGTCTGAAGGATCGGATTGACGCGATCGCTGCAGCGCACCCGCTGGGCGGAGCGTTGACCGTGGTGGCCGGGCAATCACACGATGTGCTGTGCGCGTGCGACCTCACCCTGATCGCCAGTGGGACGGCGACCCTGGAGGCGGCGCTGTTCAAGCGGCCGATGGTCATCGCCTACAACATGCACTGGCTGTCGTGGCAGATGATGCGCCGCAAGCGTCTGCAGCCCTGGGTTGGTTTGCCCAACATTTTGGCGCGCGACTTCGTGGTGCCTGAACTGCTGCAGGATGCGGCGACGCCCAAGGCGCTGGCGGATGCCGCTTTGGTGTGGCTGGAAGAGCCTGCGAAAATGCAGGCTGTACAGGCACGGTTCACCGAACTCCATCACAGCCTGAAACGCGACACCGTGCAACTGGCGACCGATGCGATCGAAAAAATTCTTGCGCCCTGAGCAGGCCAGCCTGGCCTGGGACAGTCCCGGGCTGTTGGCGGGCGTCGACGAGGCTGGCCGGGGTCCCCTGGCAGGTCCGGTGGTGGCCGCTGCCGTGATCCTTGACGACATGGCCCCCATCAAGGGCCTGGCAGACTCCAAGAAGCTGACGGAGCGGCAGCGTGAGCGTCTGTACGACGAGATCCGTGCCAAGGCCCTGTGTTGCAGTGTGGCTCAGGCTTCCGTGACCGAGATCGATTCGCTCGATATCCTGCAGGCCACCATGTTGGCGATGCGCCGTGCGGTCCAGGGTCTGAGGCTCAAGCCGGTCAAGGTGCTGGTCGATGGCAACCGGCTTCCTTCCCTGGATGTGATGGCCGAGGCCGTGGTGGGTGGGGATGCACTGGTGCCCGCCATTTCGGCGGCGTCGATCCTGGCCAAGGTGACCCGTGACCGCTTGCTCATGGAATTGCACGAACGGCATCCGGACTACGGGTTTGACCGCCACAAGGGCTACGGCACGGCGCAACATCTCGAAGCCCTGCGACGCCTGGGCCCCTTGCCGGAGCACCGGCGTACGTTTTCACCCGTGGCGCAATGCCTTGGCCGGGAGGCGGCATGAGCGACCCTCAGTACATCTCTTCCCGTGACAACGCCCTGATCAAGCGCTTGCGGCAACTGGCCCAGGACAGCACCGCCTATCGCAAACAAGGCCAGGTCTGGCTGGAAGGTGATCACCTGTGTCGCGCCTTGCTGGCCCGGGGCGGGCGTCCTGAACTGGCCGTGTTCACCGAGGAGGGGTGGTCGGTGGCCACGGATGAGCTCCGGGCGGCCTGCGAGCGGATCGTGGTGGTGCCTGATCATCTGATGCAGGGCATCAGTGGACTCGAGTCGGCGGCGCACATGGGCTTTGTGATGGGCCTGCCATCCGCGCCGCAAGTGCAGGGGCAAGTCGCGACCGTGGTGCTGGACCGCTTGCAGGATGCCGGCAATGTGGGCTCCATTCTCCGCAGTGCCGGGGCCTTCGGCTTTCGCCAGGTGCTGGCACTCAAGGGCACCGCGGCGCTCTGGTCACCCAAAGTGGTTCGGGCGGGCATGGGTGCGCATTTCGGTATGCACCTGGTCGAGGGGCTGTCGCTGTCTGATCTCGAGGCCCTGAAGGTACCGTTGCTGGTCACGAGTTCGCATCGCGGAAATTGGCTGCACCGGACGACCTTGCCCTGGCCCTGCGCCTGGGTGATGGGGCACGAAGGGCAGGGCGTCAGTGCCGACCTGGAGGCAAGGGCAGGCCTGCATGTGCGCATCGCGCAGCCCGGTGGGGAGGAGTCCCTGAACGTGGCCGCTGCCGCCGCCATCTGCCTTCATGCCAGTGCGGTGACTGGCCCATCTTTGCCGGACTGAATCGATTCTCCGATTTGGGACGTCATTCAGGGTAATCCCTCGGGCTATAATTTCAAGGTTTACCCGCAATCGGCGCACCCTGCTTGCGCCCGCCCCGGTGTGCAGGCATCAACGCCTCGCGCCACTCTCCCGTCGACCGGCTTTCCGGTCCACCGGGTGCACGGATTCCAGCGGATCCGGCAGAGCCCCGGCGGGCGTGGGTGCGCCCCATCATCATCTGGAGAACACCGTGCTTCCCGTCCACCCGAAAGCCATCCTCGCGCTCGCAGACGGCACGGTCTTTACCGGCATTTCCATCGGTGCCACTGGCCAGACCACCGGCGAGGTGGTGTTCAACACCTCCATCACCGGCTACCAGGAAATCCTCACCGATCCGAGCTATTGCCAGCAGATCGTCACGCTCACCTATCCGCACATCGGCAACACCGGTGTGAACCGTGAAGACGTGGAAGCCGACCGCATCCATGCGGCCGGCCTGATCATCAAAGACCTGCCACTTCTGGCCTCCAATTTCCGCAGCGAAGAGTCCCTGTCGCAGTACCTGCAGCGTGAAGGCACGGTGGCCATTGCCGACCTGGACACCCGTGCGCTGACGCGTCTGCTGCGCACCAAGGGGGCCCAGAACGGCTGCATCCTGGCCCTGCCCGCCGGCGAAGCCATCAACGACGCGCACCGGGCCCAGGCCATCGCGGCAGCTCAGGCGGCTCCCAGCATGTCTGGTCAGGATCTGGCGCAGGTGGTCAGCAGCGCCGATCCCTATGCCTGGACGCAGACTGAATGGCAACTGGGTTTCGGCTACGGTGAGCAGATTGCGCCCAAGTTCCACGTCGTGGCCTACGACTTCGGCGTGAAGAAGAACATCCTGCGCATGCTGGCCCAGCGCGGGTGCAAGATCACCGTGGTGCCGGCCAAGACGCCGGCGGCGGATGTGTTCAAGCTCAAGCCGAACGGCGTGTTCCTCTCCAATGGCCCTGGCGATCCACAGCCTTGCGACTACGCCATCGCCGCCGCACGCGAGATCATCGACAGCGGTTTGCCCACGTTCGGTATCTGCCTCGGGCATCAGATCATGGCCCTGGCCTCGGGCGCCAAGACTTTCAAGATGAAGTTCGGCCACCACGGCGCCAACCACCCGGTCAAGGATCTGGACAGCGGACGTGTGAGCATCACCAGCCAGAACCACGGCTTTGCGGTTGACGAGAGTTCGCTGCCGGCCAACCTTCGTGCCACCCATGTCAGTCTCTTTGACGGGACGCTGCAAGGATTGGCGCGCACCGACAAGCCGGCTTTCTGCTTTCAGGGTCACCCGGAAGCTTCGCCGGGCCCCCACGATATCGGCTACCTGTTCGACCGCTTCATCGGTCTGATGCAGGACCGCGCCAGCGCCTGAGTCGGAGCCACCGCATGAAGCTCTTCAGTTTCCCTGTCTTCGC
This sequence comes from Hydrogenophaga sp., assembly GCA_021166755.1. Taxonomy (GTDB): domain Bacteria; phylum Pseudomonadota; class Gammaproteobacteria; order Burkholderiales; family Burkholderiaceae_C; genus Hydrogenophaga; species Hydrogenophaga bisanensis. Next base: position 42,745 of record JAJPEW010000305.1, read on the forward strand.
CATCGAGAAAGCCATCGCCAAGCGGATGCTGACGCTGGACCCGCCGCACAAGGACTGGTTCGTCCAGCGGTGGTCTCAGAAGCCTTACCGTAAGGCCTTCATCGAGAACAAGGCCATGCCACTGGTGACCATGCTGGCCAAGGGCAAGACCTGGGATGACGAGACCTTCAACGCCGAACTGGCGGCCTGGAATTCGCCGTTCTACCCGGCCGAGGCCGAGGTGCTTCGTCCCATCATCGAAGGCGACGGCCTGCTGCAGCTGATGCAGAAAAACGTGCCGGCCGAGCGTATCCAGGCTCTGCTGACCCAACTGGACAAACTGCGCCAGGCCTGACCTGACGCCACGCCACGAGCGAACGCCATGCCCAAACGTACAGACATACAGACCGTCCTCATCATCGGCGCCGGCCCCATCATCATCGGCCAGGCCTGCGAGTTCGACTACTCGGGCGTGCAGGCCTGCAAGGCACTGCGCGAAGAGGGCTACAAGGTGGTGCTGATCAACAGCAACCCGGCCACCATCATGACCGACCCGGCCACGGCCGATGTGACGTACATCGAGCCGATCACCTGGCAGACGGTCGAGAAGATCATCGCCAAGGAGCGGCCCAACTGCCCGGGCGGCTTTGCCATCCTGCCGACCATGGGCGGACAGACCGCACTCAACTGCGCGCTGGACCTGTGGCGCAACGGCGTGCTCAACAAGTACAAGGTCGAGCTGATCGGCGCCACGCCCGAAGCCATCGACAAGGCCGAAGACCGCCAGAAATTCAAGGACGCCATGACGCGCA
>JAJPEW010000318.1 GCA_021166755.1 Hydrogenophaga sp.
CCAGCCAAACAGCTCGACCAGCGTGGCGCCGGTCAGGCCGTCGCGCGGGTCGAAGTCGGTCAGCGGGCTGCGGCGGGCAAACTTGTTCCAAGGGCAGACGAGCTGACAGTCGTCGCAGCCGTAGATGCGGTTGCCCATCAGCGGACGCAGTTCCAGCGGGATCGGGCCGTCGTGCTCGATGGTGAGATACGAGATACAACGGCGCGCATCCAGCCGGTGCGGCGCCACGATGGCGCGGGTCGGGCAGGCGTCGATGCAGGCGCTGCAGGCACCGCAGTGATCGGTGACCGGCTCGGTGGGCGGTAGGGCCAGATCGACGTAGATCTCGCCCAGGAAGAACATGGAACCGCCCTCGCGACTGAGGATGAGGGTGTGCTTGCCGCGCCAGCCCTGGCCGCTGCAGCGGGCCAGTTCGGCCTCCAGCACCGGCGCAGAGTCGGTGAACACCCGGTGACCGAGCGGACCCACTTCGGCGGCCAGCCGGTCGGCCAGTTTCTGCAGGCGGTTGCGCAGCACCTTGTGGTAGTCCCGCCCGCGGGCATAGACCGAGACGATGGCTTCGCCGGGCCGCTGCAGGCGTGAGAGTTCCTGCGCGGTCCAGTCCGACGGGGTGCCGTGCGGCAGGTAGTCCATGCGCGCGGTGATGACGCTGACCGTGCCCGGCACCAGCTCGGCCGGCCGGGCGCGCTTGAGACCGTGCGAGGCCATGTAGGCCATGGAGCCGTGGAATCCGGCGTCCAGCCAGGCGCGCAAGCCCGCCTCGGCGCTGCCAAGGTCGACACCGGCCACGCCGATTTGGGAGAATGCGAGCTCTCGGCCCCAGTCCTGCAGTTGGCGGACCAGCCGGGCCCCATCGAATCCGGATTGCATGTGACACACATTGTAGGAACGCCCGACCCCGACGGTGCCGATGCCTGGTCGGCCCGCTGGTCGTCCGAGGACGACACCCAGGCCTTTGCCGCCCGCCTGGCGGCCTGCCCGGCCATCGCGCACGCCACCCTGGCGTTGCACGGCGACCTGGGCGCCGGCAAGACCACCTTCGTGCGCCACCTGCTGCGCGCGCTGGGGGTGCGCGGGCGCATCAAGAGCCCCACCTACGCGGTGGTGGAACCGCACAGCGCCATCGACTGCCCGGTGATGCCGGCCGGCGAGCCACTGTCGATCTGGCACTTCGATTTCTACCGTTTCAACGATCCGCGCGAGTGGGAAGACGCGGGATTCCGTGAACTCCTGGCCAGCGCGGGACTCAAGCTGGTGGAATGGCCTGAGAAAGCCGCCGGACTGTTGCCCGGCATTGATGCCGACATCCACATCGACCCTGACGTGAACCCCTTGTCCGATGAATCGGTGCGCGACGTGCGCATGGTGGCCCGCAGCGTGACCGGACAGCGCCTGCTGGAGGCAGTCCGCTCGTGAGCCACACCGATCCCGTGATCCGACGCCGCGGCCTGCTGGGTGCCGGCGTGCTGGTGCTGCTGATGGGGCCAGCCCAACTGGCCTGGGGCGCGCGCGTGGTGGCCGTGCGGCTGTGGCCGGCCGAGGACTACACCCGCGTCACCATCGAATCGGACGCTTACCTGGAAGTCCGGCGCACCGCCATGCGCTCACCCACGCAGCTGACGGTGGAAATCGCGGGCACCGAGCTGTACGCCAGCCTGCATGAGCTGGTGGGGCAACTCAAGTCGGACGACCCCAACATCGCGGGCATTCGCGTGGCCCAGGGTGGCCAGGGCAGCATCACGCTGACGATCGACCTCAAACAGGCTATCGAACCGCAGGTCTTCCACCTGCAGCCGGTGGCGGCCTACCAGCACCGGCTGGTGCTGGATCTGTACCCGCGCCAGGCACCCGATCCGCTGGATCAGCTGATCCGCGAGCGCCTGAAGGAACTGGACGAATCCAGTGCCCGTGCAGCGCGCCTGCTCGGACTGGAGCCTGCGCCCCAGCACAGCAGCCTGCCGGCCGACGATCCGATCGGCGCGCTGATTGCCCAGCGCGAGAAGGAGCCCGCCGAACCGCCCACCAGGCCCGTCACGCCGCCGGCCGCGACCGCCAAGGCGCCCGCTCCCACGCCCCCCAAGACGACGTCCACCGAACGGTTGATCATCGTCGCCATCGATCCTGGCCATGGCGGTGAAGACCCGGGCGCCATCGGCCCCGGCGGTACGCAGGAGAAAGACGTGGTGCTGCAGATTGCCCACAAGCTGCGGGACCGCATCAACGCGACGCGGGTGGCGGGCAACCCCATGCGCGCCTACCTGACGCGGGATGCCGACTTCTTCGTGCCGCTGCAGAAACGGGTACAGAAGGCCCAGCGCGTTAGAGCCGACCTGTTCATCAGCGTGCACGCGGATGCCTTCTACACCCCCCGCCCCCAGGGCGCGAGCATCTACGCCCTGAGCACCAAGGGTGCCAGCAGCGCGGCCGCGCGCTGGATCGCCGACAAGGAAAACGCGGCGGACCTGGTGGGCGGGCTGAATGTCCGCACCAAGGACGCCACGGTGCAGCGCGCCCTGCTGGACATGAGCACCACCGCCCAGATCAACGACAGCCTGAAGCTGGGCAGCGCCATGCTGGGCGAGGTGGGCCGGGTGGGCAAGCTGCACAAACCCCGGGTGGAACAGGCCGGCTTTGCGGTACTCAAGGCGCCCGACATCCCCAGCGTGCTGGTGGAAACGGCCTTCATCAGCAACCCGGACGAAGAGGCGCGCCTGCGCAGTCAGGCCTATCAGGACCAGCTGGCCGACGCTCTGCTGCGGGGCATCGTGCGCTACTTCAGCGCCAACCCGCCGCTGGCCCGCAACCGCCAGGCCTGAGGCGTCAGGATGAGGCCGCCATGCGCGCCTTCTCGGCGCGGGCAGCCCGCCAGGCCCCGAAGATGGCAATCAGACCCGGTACGATGATCAGGGCCCAGATGATCTTGGACAGGTTGGCCTTGACCCAGGGCAGGTTA
>JAJPEW010000324.1 GCA_021166755.1 Hydrogenophaga sp.
CCGGCACCCACCCGGTGGGTGCCTGACCTCAGCGAGCCTCGGCCAGCAGTTTCTTCCCGTCGGCCGCCAGTGCCGGCGCCCCGCTGCCGTAGCGGTGGTACAGACGCTCCCGGCCGTGCGTGTCGTAGATGTAGCTGCCGGCGGAGTGATCCATGGTGTAGCTGGTCTCGGTCTGGCCCGGCACTTTTTTGTAGTAGATGCGGAAGTGTTTGGCCACGTCGGGCAGCACCTCGGGCGAGGCGTGCATCGCCAGGAAGCTGGGGTCGAAGCTGCCCATGTACTCGCGCATGATCTCGGGCTTGTCACGCTCCGGGTCTACGCTGACGAACAGGCCTTGCAGGCGCTCGCCATCCGCGCCCAGCAGCCGCTTGGCTTCGGCCATCTCCGTCAGCGAGGTCGGGCAGACATCCGGGCACTGGGTGAAGCCGAAGAAGATCACCACGACCTTGCCCTTGAAGTCGGCCAGGGTCCGCTGCTGGCCATTGTGGTCCGGCAGATTCAGCGTGGTCGCGTAGTCGGCGCCGGTGATGTCGATGCCGCTGAAGCCGCCGGCACTCTGGCCATCACCGCTGCGCTCGGAACAGCCCGACAGGGCCAGCGCACCACAGGCCAGGGCCAGCCCCAGCCAGGCACGGCGTGCGAAAGAAAGCGTGCGATCGGTCATGTCAGAACGGCCCTCGGGGCAGGTAGTGGTCGACCAGCATGGCGGCAAACAGCAGCGACAGGTGGATCAACGAGAAACGGAAAGTCTTGCGGGCGAGCGCGTCCGAGTAGTCACGCCAGAGCGCAAAGGCGTAGGCACAGAAGCCCGCGTTGAGCACCACCGCTGCCACCAGGTAGAACCAGCCACTCATGCGCAGCATGAAGGGCATCAGGCACGCGGCGAAGAGGATGAAGGTGTAAAGCAGGATCTGCAGACGGGTGAATTCCGATCCGTGGGTCACCGGCAGCATGGGCAAGCCGGACTTGCGGTAGTCCTCCACCCGGTACAGCGCCAGCGCCCAGAAGTGCGGCGGCGTCCACAGGAAGATGATCAGGCACAGGATCAGCGACTCGGGCGACACCTCGCCGGTCATCGCCGCCCAGCCCAGCACCGGCGGCATGGCACCGGAAGCGCCACCAATCACGATGTTCTGCGGTGTCAGCGGCTTCAGGACCACGGTGTAGATCACCGCGTAGCCGACGAAGGTGGCAAAGGTCAGCCACATGGTCAGCGGGTTGACCCAGACGTACAGGATGATCGAACCCGCCGCACACAGCGCGGCCGAAAAGCTCAGGGTCTGCAGGTTGGACAGCTCGCCCTTGGCCGTCGGTCGCCAGGCGGTGCGACGCATCTTGGCATCGATGCGCTGCTCGACCACACAGTTGAAGGCGGCCGCGGCGCCGGCCACCAGCCAGATGCCCAGGCAGGCCAGCAAGGCCACCCCCACTTCCTGGAAGTCAGGCAGGCCGGGAACCGCCAGCACCATGCCGATCAGCGCGCAGAACACGATCAGCTGCACCACCCGGGGCTTGGTCAGGGCATAGAACTGGCGCCAGGCATTGGGCATGGGCGCGGCCAGTGGGGCAGTACTCATCAGACGGGACGGGAAACGGTGGAAGAGGTAAATGGTACGCGGGAGGCATCGGCCCGACGCGCGGCGACCAGCACACCGGTGAGCACGATCACCAGGCCAGCAGCACCGCCGGTGTGGGACACCGCCGCCAGCAACGGCCACTCCAGCACCACATTCGAGACGCCGGTCAGCAATTGCCAGGCGGCCAGGATCAGCACCCAGCGGGCAACGCCGCGGGTTTCGGGCTGCGTCCACAGACGCCACGCCAGCCATCCCAGGGCCAGCAGCACCACATAGGCAAACAGGCGATGGGTGTAGTGGATGGCGGTCAGCGCGGCAAACGGGATGGCGTCGCCAGACCGGCTTTCACCCAGTTCCCGCCAGAACTCGAAGCCGCGCAGGAAGTCCATGGCGGGCCACCAGCTGCCCTGGCAGGTCGGGAAGTCGCGGCAGGCCAGGACCGCATAGTTGGTGCTCACCCATCCACCCAGGGCCACCTGGCACCAGAGCAGACCGAACACCAGCCAAATCGCCAGACGAGGCACGTTGGCCGCCGAGCCGACACCGGAAGCCCCTGCCCCGAGCCAGACGGACTGTGCCCTGAGCAGGGCCAACAGGATCAGCCCACCCAGCAGGTGCATCGTCACGATGGCCGGAAACAGCTTCATGGTCACCGTCAGGGCACCGAACGCTCCCTGCAGACAGACCCAGAGAAGGGTGACGGTGGGCCACCATGGCGAGATGGCCAGGCGCCGGCGCTCCAGCCAGCTCACGGCGGTCATCACGATGATGAGGACACCGACAGCGGTGGCCAGGTAGCGGTGGATCATCTCGATCCACGCCTTGGAGAAAGTGACCGGCCCGGTGGGCATCGCCGTCTGGGCTTCACGGATTTCCTGATGGGCCCCCAGGGGACTGGCGCTGCCGTAGCAACCGGGCCAGTCCGGGCAGCCCAGCCCCGAGTCGGTCAGCCGCGTGAACGCGCCAAACAACACCAGGTCAAAGGTCAGGAACAGGGTGAGCAGGGTCAGCGCCTTCAGGCGCTGCGCCGGCGCGGCCTGTCGGTTGCGCAGCCAGATCCAGGCCAGCGGTCCCATGGCCAGGACGACGCCCAGCAGCATGAGGCGCGCCACCGGTGCCCAGTCGTACAACGGCGTGCTGTCCACGTCGGTCTCCGCTCAGGACGGGTCGCCCGGACGGCCCGGACGGTCCCAGAACGCCGACGCCCGCAACAGGCGCTCGATGTCCCGGCGCGCTTGCTTGGGATCGACCTGGGCAGGAAAGCGCATCATCCAGTTGCCGATCGGGTCGACCACGTAGAGGTGGTCCTGCAGCCGCTGACCGGGCGCTGGTACCAGCCATCCGGCCAGATCCGCTTCATTGACCTTCAGCACCTTGGCCGCGGACACACCCGCACGGATGTCCTCGGGAATGTCGCCCTCACCGGTACGCAACCAGACCCAGTCCAGCCGGTCCTTCTCCTTGCCCAGCGCCTCCCGCATCTGTCGCTGCAGATAGAGATGGTTGCGGCAGAGTTCGGTACAACTGCTGTCGGCCACACTGACGAGCAGCCACTGATCGCGCAGGCTGCTGAGCGGCACGGACTGGCCCTGGGCATCCACGCCTTGCCAGGCAGGGAGCGGACGTTGCGGGTCGATCAACTCGCCATAGTTGCGCCGCCCCTCGGGTCGGATCACATAGTAGGTGAAATAGGACGCAATGACCGGCGAGGCCGCCACCAGCAGCATCAGCAGCATCTTCCAGCGGCCGCTGCGGGTGCGTGCCGCATCCGCTGCAGCCACCTCACCGGGTGCAGGCAGGGAGTGCACCGTCATCGTGAGCAGCTCGTCACGTCGTCCGCCGGCGGCGTCGGGGTTGGATGAATTGGAACCAGACATAGAGAATGCCCGCGAGGGCACACAAACCAAACCATTGGGCCGCGTAGCCGTAGTGCTTGTGCACATCGGCAGCGATCTTGGGCCACTCCCGGCGCAGACCGTCGTCGGTCTCGCCGGTCTGCAGCAGGGACAGATCCAGCAACGCCAGTCCCGTTTCCCGGGAGAACGCTGCCACCTCGATATTTTGCCGGATGACTCCCTGCCCCGGGTCGCCCAGCTCGTAATACCTGGACGGCGGTGGTGCCAGCCGTCCTTCAAGCAGAACCTCGCCCTCCGGGGTGGGAACGCGGGGCACGCGGGTCCGGTCCTGAAAGTCTCTGGGTACCCAGCCCCTGACCACCAGCACCCGGGCATCGGAGCCGGCCAGCCTCAAGGGCGTGACCACATGAAAACCTGCCTGACCGCCCATCGACCGGTTGTCCAGAAAGACCGTGGCCCGGTCCTCCCATGTCCCGCGCAAGCGCGCAGACCGGTGGATGACCCCATCCAGAGGGGACGCGCCCAGCAGGCCATCGACATCCAGCGGGGGAAGGGCCATCTGGCGGTCGATGGCGTTCTGCAAGCCCATCTTCTGGTCAGCGCGACCCAGTTGCCAGATCCCCAGCGACGCGGTCACCCCCATCGTGACCAGGCAAGCCAGGGTCACGATCCAGAACCTCAGCCCACGGGGAGGATTTGCCTCAACGGTGCGCATGACTGGCAGACATCGCCTCGATAATCGTGTGCATGAAATACCTTGTCATTGCCGCGTTCGTCGCCATCATCGGCAGTCTGGGAGCCGCTCTGGTCTTCATGATGCGGGGTGGCAGCACCCAGGAGGATGCAGGGGACGCCGGCAGCGATGCCAAGCGTGGTCGCATGGCCAAAGCACTGGCGTTTCGGGTGGGATTTTCCATCCTGCTGTTTGTCATCGTGCTGATCAGCTATTTCATGGGCTGGATACAGCCCACCGGTCTCCCGCTTCAGCGCTGAACACCCTGCGATGACCGGGACACCTTAAGGCCTCCCTCACAAACAGAAAAGCGCCCGAGGGCGCTTTTTTTTTAGGTCCATCAGACACTCACATCCAGTAAACCAGGATGTACAGGCCCAGCCAGACCACGTCCACGAAGTGCCAGTACCAGGCGGCGCCTTCGAAACCGAAGTGACGATCCTTGGTGAAGTGGCCCTTCTGCAGGCGCAGCGTGATGAACAGCAGCATCAGCATGCCGACGAAAACGTGGAAGCCATGGAAGCCGGTCAGCATGTAGAAGGTGGAACCGAAGATGCCCGAGCTGAGCTTGAGGTTCAGATCCACATAAGCGTGGTAGTACTCGTAGCCCTGGACGAACAGGAAGATCACGCCCAGCAGCACCGTCATCCACATGAAGGCGATGGTCTTGGCACGGTTGCCCGCCTGCAGGGCGTGGTGCGCAATGGTCAGGGTCACGCCCGAGGTCAGCAGCAGCGCGGTGTTGATGGTGGGCAGCCAGAACGGGCCCACCGTCTGGAAGGGCTCGACGATGTTGCCAAGGTTCGGCACCGACTGCACGCGGGCCCACCACAGGGCGGTGAAGAAGGCACCGAAGAACATCACCTCCGAGAAGATGAACCAGCTCATGCTCCAGCGGTAGGAGATGTCGATCTTGCGCCCGTACATGCCGCCTTCGCTTTCGCTGATGGCGTCGCTGAACCACTGGAACAGGATCACCAGCCAGAAGACCAGACCAAAGACCAGCGACCATTTGCCCCACTCGCTGCCATTGATCCACTGGCCTGCGCCCAGGATCACGAAAAACAGCCCGAAGGCGGAGAGCGCCGGATGGCGCGAGAGCCCGGGGACGTAGTAATACGGCGTCGAGCCATGGGTTGCTGCGGACATGCTCACTCCTAGTTTGCTTTCGCTTGTATTGATTGCTTGTTTCGGGCGCCGGGGATCATCCGGCCACCCAGTTGACGATCAGGATCAGGGCCAGCACGAACAGAAAGGCCATCACCACACCGACCGCGATGATGTGCAGCGGGTTGAGCTGGGCGATGTCCTTCTGGTAATCGGCCTGGCGACGCACCCCCAGGAAACCCCACAGCACGGCCTTCACGGTGGCAGGCAGGGAACCCTTGCGACGATGCAGCGGCTCGTTCATCAGACCGCTCCGGACTTGCTGGACACCGCGGGCACCTGCCCCACCGTTGCGTCGGGAGCCGCTGGCGTCTTGCCACCGACTTCGAAGAACGTGTAGGACAGGGTGATGGTGGTGACGTCCTTGGGCAACTTGGGATCGATGACAAACGCCACCGGCCACTCCTTCTTCTCACCCGGTGCGAGGGTGTACTGCGTGAAGCAGAAGCACTCGAGCTTGTTGAAGTGGGCTGCCGACTGCTTGGGAGCGTAGCTGGGGATGGCCTGCGCCGCCATGGTCCGGTTCTGGATGTTCTGGAACTCGTAGACCACCGTGGTCAGTTCACCCGGATGCACCTCGATGTGGCGAACGGCGGGCTTGAAATCCCAAGGGCCACGCACGTTGGTGTCGAACTCCACCGTGATCTTGCGAGACCGGTCGACCTGCGTGTTCAGAGGGTCGGCCTTGGACAGGCCGGGCACCTGACGCTCCGAGATGGCCAGCACGTTGATGCCCAGGGCCTCACAGATATGGCGATAGATCGGCACCAGCGCATAGCCGAAGCCGAACATACCCAGCGCAATCACGCTGAGCTTGCCAACCATCTTCCAGTTTTCGCGTTGGATTCCCATGGTGCGTCGTCGCGTCCGTGCCGTCCGGCGGTCAGCCGCCCAGCAAGGCCAGCTTGGCCACAAATCCGATCAGGAACGCCGCCGCCACCGAAGCCAGGATCAGGCCCAGGCGGACGTTCTTGCGGCGCATCTCTTCGTTCATCGGTACCACCTCAGCCGATCACGCGGGTCGCGGTGGCGTCCAGCTTCGGCGGGTTTTCAAAGGTGTGGTGAGGGGCGGGCGAAGGCACTTCCCACTCCAGACCAACCGCACCTTCCCAGGGCTTCTGCGGGGCAGGCTGGCCCTTGCCGCGCATGGCGGGCAGCACCACGAACAGGAAGAAGTACACCTGCGCAAAGCCGAAGAAGAAGGCACCCACCGACGCGATCATGTTGAAGTCGGCGAACTGCATCGGGTAGTCGGCGTAGCGGCGGGGCATGCCGGCCAAGCCCAGGAAGTGCATCGGGAAGAAGGTGACGTTGAAGGAAATCATCGACCACCAGAAGTGCAGCTTGCCGCGCGTCTCGCTGTACATCACGCCGGTCCACTTGGGCAGCCAGTAGTACACGCCGGCAAACATGGCAAACAGCGAACCGGCCACCAGCACGTAGTGGAAGTGCGCCACGACATAGTAGGTGTCCTGGAAGTTGATGTCGATGGGCGCCATGGACAGCATCAGACCCGTGAAGCCACCCATGGTGAACACGAAGATGAAGCCGACAGCCCACAGCATCGGGGTTTCGAAGGTCATCGAACCCTTCCACATGGTGGCGATCCAGTTGAAGATCTTCACGCCCGTGGGCACGGCGATCAGCATCGTGCTGTACATGAAGAACAGCTGACCGGTCACCGGCATGCCGGTGGTGAACATGTGGTGCGCCCACACGACGAAGGACAGGATGGCAATCGAACCGGTGGCGTACACCATCGAGGCATAGCCGAACAGCTTCTTGCGCGAGAAGGTCGAGACCACGTGGCTGACGATGCCGAACGCGGGCAGGATCATGATGTAGACCTCGGGGTGACCGAAGAACCAGAAGATGTGCTGGTACATCACCGGGTCACCGCCACCGGCCGGGTTGAAGAAGCTGGTACCGAAGTGGCGGTCGGTCAGCGTCATGGTGATGGCGCCGGCCAGCACGGGCATCACGGCGATCAGCAGGTAGGCGGTGATCAGCCAGGTCCAGGCGAACATCGGCATCTTCATCAGCGTCATGCCAGGGGCGCGCATGTTGAGGATGGTCACGATGATGTTGATCGAGCCCATGATCGACGAGGCACCCAGGATGTGCATCGCGAAGATGGCTGCGTCCATCGAGGGGCCCATCTGCAGGGTCAGCGGCGCGTACAGCGTCCAGCCGGCAGCCGGTGCGCCACCGGGCATGAAGAACGACAGCACGATGATCACGGCCGCCGGAATCATCAGCCAGAAGCTGAAGTTGTTCATCCGGGCAAAGGCCATGTCGGAGGCACCGATCTGCAGCGGCAGCATCCAGTTCGCGAAACCCACGAAGGCCGGCATGATCGCACCGAACACCATGATGATGCCGTGCATGGTGGTCAGCTGGTTGAACAGCTCAGGATTCACCAGTTGCAGGCCGGGCTGGAACAGCTCGGCTCGAATACCCAGCGCCAGCACCCCGCCGACCATGAGCATGGCAAACGAGAACAGCAGGTACAGGGTACCGATGTCTTTGTGGTTGGTGGCGAACACCCAGCGGCGCCAGCCAGCCGGCGCGTGGTGGTGGTCGTGATCGTGCGCGTCGTGATGGTCAAGAACTGCACTCATGTCGTTTTCCTTTGAAACTCGAATTCCTGGTGGGTCTCAACCCGCTCACTTGCGCGCGGCCACCACCTGGGCGGGCTGCACGATCTGCTGGGTCTGGTTGGACCAGCTGTTCTTGGCGTAGGTCATGACTGCCGCCAGCTCGGTGTCGGACAGCTGTTTCCAGGCAGGCATGGCTCCACCAGCAGCGCCGTTGAGCATGATCTGGGTCATCTTCAGGTGATCGGCATCGGTCACGATGGCCGAGCCGTCCAACGGCTTGATCGGGCCGGCACCCTTGCCGTTGGCCTGGTGGCAGGCGGCGCAGTTGGCGGCATACACCGACTCGCCACGCTTGACCAGGTCGGTCAACGTCCACACCTTGTTCGGGTCATCCGCCGCTGCGGCCATGGCCTTCTTCTTCTCATCAACCCACTTGGTGTATTCCTCGGCGGTCACCACCTTCACATGGATCGGCATGTAGGCGTGCTCCTTGCCACACAGCTCGGCACACTGGCCGTAGAAATCGCCGGTCTTTTCGGCACGGAACCAGGTGTCGCGCACGAAACCGGGGATGGCGTCCTGTTTGACGCCGAACGCCGGCACCATCCAGGCGTGGATCACGTCGTTGGCGGTGGTGATGATGCGGACCTTCTTGCCCACCGGCACGACCAGCGGATTGTCGACCTTGAGCAGGTAGTCGTCCACCGCCTCGGGTTTGCCGCTGTTGGACATGACACGGTGACTGTTGTCCAGGGTGGACAGGAAGCCGATGCCTTCGCCTTCACCCTTGATGTAGTCGTAGCCCCACTTCCACTGCATGCCCGTGGCCTTGATGGTCAGGTCGCTGTTGGTGGTGTCCTTCTGGGCCACCAGCACCTTGGTCGCCGGCAGCGCCATGCCGATGACGATCAGCAGCGGCACGATGGTCCAGCCCAGCTCCACCCAGATCGGCTCGGCCAGTTCCTGCGACTTGTGGCCCACCGACTTGCGGTGCTTGAGGATGGAATAGAACATCACCCCGAACACGAGCACGAAGATCACCGTGCAGATGATCAGCATGAACCAGTGCAGCCAGTGCTGTTCCTCCGCGATCTTGGTGACCGGGGGGTGGAAGTTCAGCTGGTTCACCGCCGGTCCGCCCGGCAGGTCGTTCACGGCCTGCTGTGCCGCCACCTCCAGCCAGACACCCGCGCCAAGGGCCGCGGCGGTCGTGGTGGCGCGCAGGGCCTTCAGGCGGGATCGCAGGGATTGACCCTCTTTCATCGTCGTGCTCACGGTTGTACGCCTCAAATATAAGTATTGATTTATATCAATCCAATTAGACCAAACTTTCCCAGGGCATCCTTTCAGGGATAACCCACAAACTCACCCATACGCCAACGCCCGGCGAAGCTCCCTTGCCAGCGCCGGACGCAGATCAGCGCGCAGGTAACGCCCCACGCGCTCTGACCGGACACCCGAACGGACCTCGACCAGCTGCCCGGCCTCGCGGGACAGGGCAATTACCACCCACGGACCAGGAAATTCGCTGCGCGACACCCGACCCGCCACCTCCCGCTCCACCACCAGCAGGCCGGGGGAGACCCGGATCTGCTCCCGGTCCACCGCGTGCCGTGAGTAGAAGAGGAAGGCCACTCCCACTGCCAGCAATTCAAGCGCCGCAAACGGCAGCACCAGGGTCGCCCCCTGCCACCAGAAAAATCCAGCCACCGCCAGCGACACCGCACATAGCAACCCGTAAGTCCACCACAACTGCGCGGGCGTCACCGAGCAGTTGCGGCGCAGGGTCCATTGCAGACCGTTGTCGGTGGCATGGGCCATCCGGAATCCGTCGACACTGACACTCATTCCCGAACCACCGGTCAAGGAAACGCCGGTCACAAGGACCGGCGCGACAGGGAAAATGCCCTGGAGAGTTTGACTTATGTCAATTTGATTTATGTCAATTGTAGCGGCCTCGCGGCGCCGGCATGGCCGCATAGCCGACCGAGGTATCGGGAGACTGGTGCGCGTCAGCCCCGTGGCCGCCGAAGCATGGCACGCATGTCTTCGAGCGGCACCCGGGAGGGATCCTTGCGGCGGGGTTCCCCCTGATAGGCGTGACCGTAGATGATCTCGAAGGTCATCTGCAGCCTGCCATCGGCGCTGCGGGGCATCCGCTCCTCGATGGCCTGGATCAGTGTTTGTCGCCAGGCGCGGCCGCGCAGCCCGGCAGGCCGCGCGGCATGCAGGTTGCGCCCGGTGTCGCGCAACTCGTCGAGCATGGCCTGCGCGGTCGACCAGGTCAGAACGATGCGCTCCATGTCCATGACCGGCTCGGCAAATCCGGCCTGCACCAGCATGTCACCCCAGTCGTGCATGTCGGTGAAGGGGTGCGAAGGCGCATGCCAGCCCAGGTCAGCGTACAGCCGATGCAACTCCCGCAGACTGTCAGGCCCCAGGCAGGAGAACATCAGGAACCCCTGGGGTCGGACCAGGCCCTGCCAATGGCGCAGCAGGGTCTGAGGGTGAGCCTGCAGGTGCAGGCACATGTTGGCCCACAACATGTCGGTCGGGGCCGGAGGCTCGATCGCCAGCACGGCCTGGCGACTGCGTCCCCAACCGGAAGGCAGCCAGGACCGACGCGGCTCGGTCGGCTGCAGCAGCGCCGCCACCGCCGCTTGCCCGGACCAGATGCCGGCCCGGGCCTGGGGCATCTGCTGCTGCAGCAGTCTGTGCGCCTCCAATCCGCCATTGGCTGGCTCCCAATGCAACCAGCTGGCGGGCTGCTGCCGGAACCATTGAAGCCGCTGCGCCATTCGCCGCGCGACCTCCTCGTGCAGCCAGGGGCTGGCCGCAGGGACGCGGGCCATCCAGCGCTGTGCAGCGGTCTGATCAAGACCTGGCACCGGGACTTCATCAGGACGGGGGATGGACACGATGGCAAGCGCAAAAATGGACACGGGCCGCCAGTATATTGGCCGCATGATCACCCGCATGCCCGCAGGATTTCGCTTCGGAGCGTCTGCCTGCCAGGTCTGTGGCAGGTGGCCCGGCGGCCCCGTTTGCGCCCCCTGTCTGCAGACCTTTGTGCCACCCGAGGGTCATGCCCCGTCTGTGGCCAACGGTGCCATATCCACCATCGTCACGGCCGTGGACTACGGCTACCCCTGGGACCGGCTCATCACGCGCTTCAAGTTCTCCGGGGACTGCGGTCTGGCACCCGCACTGGCGGCGGTGCTGGCCTCGGCCGCGGGTCTGGGTCAGCTGGCCGCCCGATGCGATCTCGTGGTCCCGATCCCGCTGTCGCTCGATCGCCTGGCGCAGCGTGGCTACAACCAGTCGTGGGAGCTGGCCCGGCGTCTGGTCGGCTGGCACCCGACACTCCGGGGCAAGGGCCGTCCGCTGGCCATGACCCGGCGCGGCGGGTTGCCGGACCAGCACACCCTCAACCGGCGTCAGCGGCTGGACAACCTGGACCGCGCATTTGCGGTGGCGCCTCAGTTCGTGAAAGGCCTGCGCGGTGCCCATGTGATGCTGGTCGATGATGTGGTCACCACCGGTGCGACGCTGCAGAAGGCGGCACACGCCCTGTTGGCGGCCGGGGCCACGTCGGTGTCGGCCGCCGTGCTGGCCAGAACACCCTGAAGGCCGAGCATCCGTGAAGGATGCCGCATGCATGACAACTGCGCGGTAATCCAAACTCATTCAGGCAGTATCATCCGCGCAGCCAAGGGAGAGGGGCCGAAAGACCGTTGAAACGGCGGCCAGGACAGCGAAAGTCCCCGCAGACGCGCCGCCATGTTCCACATCGTTCTGGTTGCTCCGGAAATACCGCCCAACACGGGCAATGTGATTCGCCTGTGTGCGAACACCGGCTGTCATCTGCATCTGGTCGAGCCGCTGGGCTTTTCCATGGATGACAAGCAGATGCGGCGCGCCGGCCTTGACTACCATGAGTACGCTCAGGTTCGCCGCCATGCGTCATGGCAGGCGCTGATCGAACAGGAGCAACCGGCCCCCGACCGGCTGTTTGCCCTGACCACCCGCGCCACGAGGATTGCCCATGACGTGGCCTTCCGGCCCGGCGACTGGTTCGTTTTCGGCTCCGAGAGCCAGGGTCTGCCCGATGCGGTGCGTGACGCCATCCCGCCCGTGCAGCAACTGAAGTTGCCCATGCGTGCCGGCCAGCGCAGCCTGAACCTGTCCAATGCGGTGGCGGTCATTGCCTTTGAGGCGTGGCGGCAGAACCACTTTTCAGCCGTGCAGCCGTGACACAAGTCACCTGCCCCCTGGAGGCCACACCCCACCATGCTGGCGACCACGGGGGCACAATTTCCACTTGCACGATCAACCACTGGCCACGACCCAAACGATCAGGCCAGTCCCATCACGCGGTCCCACCGATCGCAGGGAGTCTCCATTGATCACCGTCATTGACCGACTGTTTCGCGTGGCCTTGCAGCCGCACGCCACCCCCCGCCGCATGGCGACCCTGAAGGACCTGCAGACCATCCGAAGTGCCCTGCTCAAGTGCGTGGAAGATTGCGAAGGCCTTCCTGTCGACCGCTTGCGGCACCAGGTGGACCGCGCGCGCCGTGTGCAGGAACTCTGGCTGCTGCGCAACGAGGCGTACCAGCTGATCTCCCAGCAGCACAGCCAGAGCATCGCGGCCGAGCGCATCAACCGGGTGATGTCGGTGTTTCAGGGCTGGATTGCGCCCAGCCAGCTCACCCGCATCAGGTAAGGGACACGCCGCCGGACATCAGGGGTACTGGCGCACCAGCGCCTCGGCCACGCACACCGGACGGTCGCTGCCTTCGCGCTCGACACTCAATCGCCAGATGAACTGGTACCCATTGCCCTCCAGCGGCTCGGCCGCCATGAGGTGCAAACACCCCCGAAGACGACTGTTCACCGGCACCGGTGCGGGAAAACGCACCTTGTTCAGGCCGTAGTTGACGCCCATGCGCACCCCCTGAACCGCCAGCGCGGAGTCGAAAAACACGGGCAACAGCGACAAGGTCAGGTA
>JAJPEW010000230.1 GCA_021166755.1 Hydrogenophaga sp.
GCGGAAGTCGGTGCGGGTTTCGTGGTCGGCGATGACGGAGAGCACCGGCCCGCGCACATTGGGCGGGATGTGCATGGGTGCATCCACAAAGCGCGCCACCGGATCGATCAGGGCCATGCCGGTGATGAGCACGCTGCCCGGTGGGGCGATCACCTGGCCGTCGTTGTCGGTCAGGCCGCGCTCATGCACCAGCTGGGCAAAGCGGATGGCCGCGGCGCCGCCCCGGCTGAAGCCGGTGGTGGCCGCGCCGATGTCGGCCGGGGTCGCGTCAGGGTTCTGCTGGAGGTAATCGAACGCTGCGCGACGGAAATCCTTGTATGCCTTTTCGGCGGCAGCTTGGACGGCAGGCGTGGGCAGCACGGCGGCGTTCACCAACCCACCCTGGTCGCCGCCGGTGCCAACGCCAGCGTAGTACCGGGGAAGCAGATTTGGGTTCAACTCTGCCGCCTGGCTGGCTTGTAGCTCTAGCTGCGCAACGTTGGTGCTTAGAGGCGTGCCGGAGAGGCGCTGATTCAATCGGTCGTTCTGTGTACCGTCAAACGCTGCAAAGAACGAAAACCTCGTCCCACAACCTGCAGCACCAGCCTCAGCCATTTCTTGTCTGGCTACGGGCATTCGGGCACGCTCCTCAACCGTCAGCTCTCTGTCAACAGACGTTCCCATGGCTCACCTCAGGGCTGTGACAGGGTGGGATAGATTTCGTAAGCCCGGTTGTAGCGGGACAGCCAGGTCTTTAGCAGGGGCGCCTTGTTCTGCGAAGTCACGAGTTGAGGGGTCACCACATAGACATACAGCTTTCGCCCTTCGATCACGAAGGTCAACTCTTGGTCGGTCATGTCGCGCGGCAGGCGATGGCGGAGGTCGACCTTGTCCTCCAGGACTTCACCTGTGGGTTTGAGGCGCCACCTCACGTAAAGGAAATCGCCCACAGGCATGGGCCCGTTGACACCGGTTGAGACGCCTGCGCTGTACCCGTTTTCGGCTTTCCCTTGCACCTCTCGGTACTGGTCACCGTAGCTGTACTCGAGCAGCTCCACCGTGGCCTGCCAACCGTCACTCCACCCATTGAAACTAAACGCATGCGGCACCAGCCGGGGCGTGCTGGCACAGGCCGTCAGGGCCAGCAGCAGGCCGAGCGTGGCCAGCCAGCGGGTGAGTGATTGCTTCAGTGTCATGGCTTGTCCTCCCTGAAATCCCGGCCTTTCTGACCGGATTCGGCGAGGATAGACGAATACCTTGGTACTCATGCCTGTGTAGCACCGCTGCCTCCCCGGTTTTGGGTAAGAAGGTGTAACGGGCGGTACCACCGACCGGGCGCGGGGCCAGCAGCGGCGCGGTGGAGCGCCTCCACCGGGGTTTGTAAAGGGGGGCGTCACCATGTGGATAACTTGCCGTCCGGACTACAATGCCTCCTCAGCCCCGAGCCACTTGTCCACAAGAACGATTCCATTGACCGCCAGCATGTCCGAGGGCGATTCCCCCGTTTTCACTTCCGACGACGACAGCAGCCTGCTGTGGTCGGCCTGCGTCGATCGCCTGGCGCAGGAGATTCCCGAGCAGCAGTTCAACACCTGGATCCGCCCCCTGGCCGCGACCGTGGCCGAGGACGCCTCCAAGGTCACCCTGCAGGTGGCCAACCGGTTCAAGATGGACTGGATCCGCGCCCAGTACGCCGCCCGCATCACCGCCACGCTGGAGTCCCTGATGGGTCGCGCCGTGGCACTGGAGTTAGCGCTTGCTCCGCGCGAAGCGCCCGTGCGCACGACGCCCATGGCCCGCACGGTGCAGGATCAGGTGCTGTCCGAGCTGCCCGATGTGGCCGCGCCGGCGGAGCCCGCCCAGGCCTCCGGCCCCAGGAGCCGGCTGAACCCGGCGCTGACCTTTGCCACCCTGGTGGAAGGTTCGGCCAACCGCATGGCGCGCGCCGCGGCCATGCACGTGGCCGGCAGCCTGGGACAGCTGTACAACCCGCTGTTCATCTACGGCGGTGTGGGCCTGGGCAAGACCCACCTGGTGCACGCCATCGGCAACCAGCTGCTGGCCGACAAGCCGCAGGCCAAGGTTCTTTACATCCATGCCGAGCAGTTCGTCTCGGATGTGGTCAAGTCCTATCAGCGCAAGACCTTCGATGAGTTCAAGCAGCGTTACCACTCGCTGGACCTGCTGCTGATCGACGACGTGCAGTTCTTTGCCAACAAGGAGCGCACGCAGGAAGAGTTCTTCAACGCCTTCGAGGCGCTGCTGGCCCGCAAGAGCCACATCGTGCTGACCAGCGACACCTACCCCAAGGGGCTGGCCGACATCCACGAGCGACTGGTTTCGCGCTTCGATTCCGGCCTGACGGTGACCATCGAGCCGCCCGAACTGGAAATGCGCGTGGCCATCCTGATCAACAAGGCCGCGGCCGAGAACGCCGTGATGCCCGAGGAAGTGGCCTTCTTCGTGGCCAAGAACGTGCGCTCGAACGTGCGCGAGCTCGAAGGCGCGCTGCGCAAGATCCTGGCCTACAGCCGCTTCAACCAGAAGGAAATCTCCATCCAGTTGGCGCGCGACGCCCTGAAGGACCTGCTGTCGATCCAGAACCGGCAGATCAGCGTGGAGAACATCCAGTAGACCGTGGCCGACTATTACAAGATCAAGGTCGCGGACATGTACAGCAAGAAGCGCCCGGCCAGCATTGCGCGGCCGCGCCAGATCGCGATGTTCCTGGCCAAGGAGCTGACCCAGAAGAGCCTGCCCGAGATCGGCGAGCTGTTCGGCGGACGGGACCACACCACGGTGCTGCACGCGGTGCGCAAGATCGCGGCCGAGCGGCAGACGGTCAGCGAACTGAACCAGCAGCTGCACGTGCTGGAGCAGACGCTCAAGGGGTGAACACCCCGCGGGGTGACTGTCTTGCAACTAGGTGAAAATAGCGTGATTTGGTTTTCGGCCCTCTGATTCCATCGAGCGAAAGAGCAACATGATCGTTTTCAAGTCGACCCAGGACAAGGTTTTGGCGGCCCTGCAATCGGTGGCCGGCATTGTCGAGCGCCGTCACACGCTGCCCATCCTGGCCAATGTGCTCCTGCGCAAGACCGGGGGCGCCGTGCAGCTGACCACCAGCGACCTGGAAATCCAGATCCGCACGACGGCCGAACTGGGTGGTGACGAGGGCAGTTTTGCCACCACGCTGGGCGCGCGCAAGCTGATCGACATCCTGCGCACCATGCCGGGCGACCAGAACGTGAGCCTGGAAAACAGCGGCGGCAAGCTGATCCTCAAGGGCGGCAAGAGCCGCTTCACGCTGCAGAGCCTGCCTGCCGAGGACTTCCCGCTGGTGCAGGAGTCGGCCAGCTTCGGCCCCGCCTTCAGCGTGCCGCAGAAGACGCTCAAGAGCCTGCTGGGCCAGGTGTCGTTTGCCATGGCCGTGCACGACATCCGTTACTACCTCAACGGCATCCTGTTCGTGGCCGAGGGCAAGAAGCTCAGCCTGGTGGCGACCGACGGCCACCGCCTGGCCTTTGCCAGCGCCGACCTGGAAGTGGAAGTGCCCAAGCAGGAAGTGATCCTGCCGCGCAAGACCGTGCTGGAACTGCAGCGCCTGCTGTCGGACAAGGAAGGCGCGATCGAGATGCAGTTTGCGTCGAACCAGGCCAAGTTCAGCTTTGACGGCATGGAGTTTGTCACCAAGCTGGTCGAGGGCAAGTTCCCCGACTACAACCGCGTCATCCCCAAGAACCACAAGAACATCGTGATGCTGGGCCGCCAGCCGCTGCTGGCCAGCCTGCAGCGCACCGCCATCATGACCAGCGAGAAGTTCAAGGGCGTGCGCCTGAACGTCGAGCCCGGCACCCTGCGCGTGGCCTCGAGCAACGCCGAGCAGGAAGAGGCCGTGGACGAACTGGACATCGATTACGGCGGCGATGCCATCGAAATCGGCTTCAACGTCACCTACCTGATCGATGCGCTGCAGAACATGGGCCAGGAGATGGTCCGCATCGAACTGGCCGACGGCAACAGCTCGGCGCTGGTCACCAACCCGGACGACCACGCGTTCAAGTACGTCGTCATGCCGATGCGAATCTGAGCGCCCAGCGCATCACTGCTCCCCCAAGCTCAACCCGCACTTTGCGGGTTTGGCGCTTCTAGAAGTCTGAGAAATTCACCATGTCCGAAGCCAACAAGCCCGCCGATTCCGGAACCGATGCCGTCCACACCGGTGAAGCCGGGGTCGACAGCTCCAACTTCCAGCCCAAGATCGACGCCCACCAGGCCGGCGCGAGCGAGGGTTACGGCGAAGGCGCGATCCAGATCCTGGAAGGCCTGGAGGCGGTGCGCAAGCGCCCGGGCATGTACATCGGCGACACGTCCGACGGCACCGGCCTGCACCACCTGGTGTTCGAGGTGGTCGACAACTCCATCGACGAAGCCCTGGCCGGCCACTGCGACGACATCGTCGTCACCATCCACACCGACAACTCGAGTTCCGT
>JAJPEW010000029.1 GCA_021166755.1 Hydrogenophaga sp.
TGTACGGAATTGCGGACGACCGAAACCCGTGGGCTACGCATGGGCCACAGATGGGCCATGGCGCTTACTCACTCGACGGGTTGACCTTGGGTCCATGCGCCTTGTTGGCCCATGGCAACAACATTGTTGGCGTCGACGGAAGCGATTGGACTGTGGCGTGGGCCACGAGAAACCCACGTAAGTCGTTGATTTTGGCGCGGCTGGCGGGGATCGAACCCACGACCCTTGGCTTCGGAGCCTTCAAAACCATCTGGTATGTCAGATGGTTTTGCGTTGTACCGAGTGTCGCAGCGCGGCGTCTTTAGAGGGAAGACAGCCAACACATGAAACTGGACGACTGGACAGCAGGAGACCAATCGTCATCGCTTGGTGTCCACTTTACGCAGATCAGCTTGGTCTGTCCAGTCATGCCCTTCTTGCATGGGATGACCATCGGTCTGCCCCTTGTGCTTCGGCAGGAAACGGGAAGGCGCTGACATCAGACACAACGGCAAGGGCCTACGTCTAGAGCCGTCGGATCGGCCATATAGTTGCTCCGTTTTCTCAGAGCCTGGAGGTTCTCATGGCCATCGGCAAAGTCTTCACCCACAACGGCATGCAGGCGGTGCGTCTACCCAGGGATATGCGCCTGCCAGAAGGTGTCAATAAGGTGGAGATCCGAGCCAAGGGCAACGAGCGCATCATTGCGCCCATCGGCCAGACTTGGGACAGCTTCTTCCTGAACACTCAGACGATGACTGACGACTGTCTGTCGGAGCGCGCCCTTCAGCAGCAAGCAGACCGGGAAGCTCTCTGACGCTGTGCCATCCGTTTTACCCTGGAGATGGTCGGCCCCTGCTTTGAGCGGATATTCCGCTGTTTGCGGTTTAGCATAATTTCCGGTAAAGTATTTTTACTGGAATAGGCGGTAATCAATGTCTGCTCGAACTCAAGCTCTCGTCACGGCCTCGCAACTGGGCGTTGTTCTGCAGGGCGCGCGCAAAAGCCAGAAGCTCACGCAGGCGCAGCTCGCTGAGCGCCTGGGTCTGAGCCAGCGGCGAGTGTCCGAACTGGAGCGGGAGCCGGGCACCTTGAGTGTTGACCAGCTCCTGGCCATGTGCGCCCAACTGGGGCTGCAGCTGAGCGTGCAACCGCGCGACAAGACACCACCGGTCAATGCCGCTCAGACGGGCGAGTGGTAAGCCATGGGGCGCCGCTCCAGCAGCCAGCCCCTGGCCATCTGGGCCAACGGGGAGTTGGTGGGCCACTGGACGCCTGCGACTCGCCGCCCCATGGAGCTGCGCTACGAAGACGGCTGGCTGGCATCCAGCGCTGCCCGGCCGCTGTCCCTGTCCCTGCCCCTGCCACTGGTGGGCAACGAGCCGCTGCGCGGTGACCGCGTCGAGTACTTCTTTGACAACCTGCTGCCGGACAGCAGCGCCATCCGCCGGCGCCTGGCACAGCGCTATTCGGCGGGTTCCGAAGACACCTTTGATCTGCTGGCCGCCATCGGTCGTGACTGCGTGGGTGCTGTCCAGTTGTTGCCTGCCGATGAGGCGCCCACCGGCTTCGACCGCATCGAAGGTGAAGCCCTGGATGATGAAGCGGTGGCTGCCCTGCTGCGCGCCACGGTCACGACAGGCTCCTTCGCCAGTCATGGCAAAGACCAAGACTATCGGATCTCGATCGCGGGTGCGCAGGAAAAGACCGCCCTGATGCGTCACGCTGGCCAATGGATGAGGCCACTGGGCGCCACACCCACCACCCACATCATCAAGCTGCCCATGGGACTGGTGGGCAACATGCAGGCAGACATGCGCACGTCGGTCTGCAACGAGTGGCTGTGCTTGAAGTTCATGGAAGCGCTGGGGTTCAACGTCGCCAAGGCCGACATCGTGACCTTCGCCGACCACCCACCGGTGCTGGTGGTCGAACGCTTCGACCGCAAACTCCACCCCTCGGGCCAGTGGATTCTTCGCCTGCCGCAGGAGGACTTCTGCCAGGCCTTGGGTGTGAGCCCCACCAGAAAGTACGAGGCCGACGGTGGCCCCAGGGTTGAGCAGATCGCCCAGGTGCTCAGCGGCTCACAGAACGCGCGCGCCGATCTGCGCACACTCCTGGCCAGCCAGATCGTCTTCTGGCTGCTGGCAGCCACGGACGGCCACGCCAAGAACTTCAGCATCCGGTTGCAGGCCGGTGGTGCGTATGCACTGACGCCCCTGTACGACGTGCTCTCTGCCTGGCCCATCATTGGCAAAGGCAAAACCCAACTGGCTTGGCGCAACGCCAAACTGGCCATGGCCGTCAGCGGCAAGAACCGGCACCATGAACTGGCCACCATCCTGCGGCGACACTTCAACGCCACCGCCGCACGCTGCGGCTGGGGTGCGAACGCAGAGGACATCCTGACCGAACTGCTCGACCGGTTGGAACCAGCCATCGCCTCGGTGACGTCGCAGATGCCAGGGGGCTTTCCGCAAGACGTGGCCGAAACGATCTTCGAGGGTGTTCGCAGGCAAGTCCAGCGCCTTGAGGGTCAGCCGGTGAGGTAAGCATCTATTTCCTGCCTGCCTGTTCAACAGGCTCAGATTTTCTTCTCACAGAGGACGGTTACGCATTGCCTGTAGCTGCTACATTGAAAGAGGTGCCTCAGCGATCTAAATCGATGCACATCTCGGCCACTCTCGACGTTGGCGCGAATTCCAGTCATCCAGGAGCTTGGGGGTGCGATTGCACTCACCGCTATGAGAAGGTCAGCCTCACTGCGGCGATGTGCGCCATAAAGACCTTATACCGAGGCTCCGTCTGTGTCCGTTCGAGTTAGGGCCGGTTCGCTCGCACGCTGAACCGGCGCTGCACGGTTCTCCTCCAACGTGAGCAACTTCCAGGTGCGCCCTGCTTGGCGCAACCGAAGTCACCCCCAACTGGATATCGCATGAACGACTTCCCGGTGCGCAGCCTCCAGCAACTGCCAATCATGCTCAAGTCACTGCGCAGAACAGCAGGTATGACACAGGCAAGTGTCGCGCTACGGATGGGCATCACCGTCCAGGCATTGGCCCGTCTGGAGCGCAAAGCAGAAGGACTCTCGGCACCAGGCTTGATCAAGTTGCTTGGCATCTACCAGACCGATCTGGTTCTTCGAACCTATGGCGACGATGAGCGCGGAGACCTGACCGCCGATCAAGCATTGGACTGGTGAGCCATGGCTGATAGCGCCAGAAGGCGATCTTCAAGGCTGCTGTACATCAATGGACAACTGGTAGGCATCTGGCGCATGACCTGTGCAGGCGAAGACCTGCAGTACGCCTACTCATGGGTGAGTTCGCAGACGGGTCGACCTCTGTCTCTATGCCTACCCTTTACCCCTGACAACAGCCCGCTGACAGGGCCCTGCGTGCACGCCTACTTCAGCAACCTGCTTCCGGAACGCCCGAAGGATCTCGCTGCTCTCGCCAGGCGATGCGGGACTGCCGATTGCTCGCCCTTTGATCTGCTTGCGAAGACCGGAAACGATGGATATGGAGCGCTTCAGATTGCATCTTCCGCTGCAGATGCAGCAGATCCGAAAGAGCAACCATCGACACCGCTTGAAGAAGCTGATGTCGCCGCGCTGCTGAGGCAGAACGCCTCTGAAGGCTCTGACTTGCCAAGCCATGAAGCAACGGACGGATATCGCCTCTCCAAATGGCGCTCTGAGGAAGCGGTTGCGCTGCTGTTTTGTGACGGGGGTTGGCACAAGCCTCAAGGCAGCACGCCCAGCTCGCATATTCTCAAACCCCAGATGGCACTGGGCAATGACATGTCGCCACACATGTGCATCTCCATTGAAAACGAGTGGCTGTGCAGCGAGGTTCTCCGGGCATACGGCATTCCAGTCGCACCATCCAAGTTGTTGATGTTCGAAGAACAGCGTGCATTGGCTGTCGAACGCACGGACAGGCACTGGGTGAATGATCCGAGCGCAGGACGATGGCTCGCACGGCGGCCTCAGGAAAACATGTGCCAAGCGCTGGGAGTGATGCCAGCATTGAAGTACGAGGAGGACGGAGGACCGGGAATGTCCAGCATCTTCGGTCTTCTCTGCGGATCTCTCTCGCCGACGGACGATCGGCGGACTTTCTTCAAAGTTCAGTTTCTTTTTTGGCTCTTGTGCGCCACCGACGGGCACTCGAAGAACTTCAACATCACCATACTGGCTGGTGGTCGCTTCCAGCTGGCGCCTCTATCCGGTGTGATGTCCGCATTTCCCCTGATGGGCAGGGGCTTGCATCAACTTCCACCGCAAAGAGCGAGACTGGCGATGGCGGTCCACGGCCGAACACCTCTCTGGCGGGTTCGCGATATCACCTACCAACACTGGGTCGACCTCGGAAAGCGGCAGGGTATTCAAAGCGCATCGGGGGGAGACTGCGAGGAAGTGATGGCAGAGCTGGTGGGCGAGACTGCCCAGATCATCGAACTGATTCAAGAGAGACTGCCTGCTGGCTTCCCTGATACGGTCTCGGCTCCAATCCTCGAAGGCCTTCGCAAAGCGGCCGAGCGATTGCAGTGACGATGCGGTGAGGACATACCTGCCTGTGGACGATTCGTCCTACGGGAGGTCGTACCTGAACCACGATCAGCAAGAAACCCGGATATCAGTGCATGGGGTTCAACGCAGCCGCTTGTTTTTCTTTGGCATCAAGGGCGCGCCATCGCCCCCGCCTTCGCTCTCCCATTCAGAAAGAGCCATCGAGCGAAGCCGGTTGCGCTCAAGGTTGATTCGCTGCAGCTTGCGCACCGATGCTGGCCGCCGTCTCTGGCCTTGCGGGGCAGTTGCACCGGCCTCGTCGTCTTCGCCGGACGAGATGCCCGGCAGATGGGTGAGCTTCATGGGTGACCTCCGGATGCTGAATGCACAACGAAGCGTTCGGATATGCGCACATATGGGCATGAAACGCTGGTCCCGATTGGGTGGGTGCTTTGCGCATTCGGTCTGTTCGTCACCACACACAGTGTCGAGCTGGACCACCTTGCTCAAGCAACATGGTGTTGCTTGTGTTTGCAGGTGTGCTGGGGACCTGGTCTCGTCGACCGATGCACGGTTCGCTACCGCACAGACCATCTCCTGACCGTGCCTCATTGTGCGGACGTGGGTCGCGTGAATGCACGGCCCCTTGGCCGTCGGCAACCTTGCAGCGGCACCCTCCCCTCCTACACAGAAAGCTCGCCATGAAAAAATTCCCTCAACGATTCGCCGTCGTACTGCTCGCTGCAGCGGCCTTGACCAGCGTAGTTGCCTGCGCATCCACTGCCACACAGGAAAGCACCGGCCAGTACATGGACGACACGGCGATCACCGCGAAAGTCAAAACGGCCATCTTCAACGACGCCTCTCTGAAGTCAGCCGAGATCAATGTTGAGACCTTCAAGGGCGTGGTCCAGCTCAGCGGGTTTGTCAACTCTGAGGCTGACATCAACCGCGCTGTGAGCGTCGCGCGCGGCATTGCTGGCGTGAAATCGGTCAAGAACGACATGCGACTGAAATGATCCGCTCGGTCAGCCCTATCGCCATCCATCCTTCGACAGAAAGAGCATCATGAGCAATACCATCCAGACACTGGGGGACGAGGCCGCAGCGCTGGCCAGCGCTGCCGCACAGTCCACCGATCAAGCCATTCGAGCAACCCAACGCACGGCACAGCAAGGCATGGATCAGCTGTCCGCTCGCCTGGGTGATGCGAAAGCACAGGCTGGCAACACGCTTGAGCACCTGATGAGCAACGCCGAGTCCCTGGGGCATCGCAGCATGGACGCGGTGCACGACGGCGCCGGGCAGATACGCGCGAAGTCCCAACACATGAGGGATGCCACGGTCAGCTACATCCAGCATGAGCCGATCAAGTCCATGCTGATGGCGGCAGCAACCGGCGCCGCCCTCATGGGGATGATCGCCCTGTTCAGCAGACACGGCAGCAACGGCCGCTGAGAAGAAGCGCAAGAGCATGATCCACCCCGTGTTGCGCCTGGTGGCGTCACAGCCCGAGCTGCTGGCTGAGCACGCGTGCGCGTACGCAAGCTTGTTCAGTGAAGAGATTCTGCTGGGCAGCACCGAACTGAAGCGACGTCTGATGCTGTACCTGTCAGGTACCGCCTGTCTGATGGTCGCGGCGGTGCTGACCGGTGTGGCCATTCTTCTGTGGTGCTCTCTGCCCGCAGCGGGTGACCGGGCACCATGGTTGTTCGTGCTCACGCCAGCACTGCCAGCGCACGCAGGTCTGTGGATTCTCTGGCTGGCCCATCGGCGTGATCCGACACCTCTGCTGACACGGCTGAAGCTGCAACTCGCGCAAGACGCTGAGGTCCTTCGTGCATGGAGTCGCCCGTGAAGCCAGAGACGATCGCACGCACGAACCCGCCGGTGATTCTGACGACACAAGCGCGTGCTGACCTCGCCTGCGAGCGACTGGCCCTCAACCGCAAGCGGCTCGCTGCCTGGCTTGATCAGATCGACCGGCAAGAGGAGACGGTACGCCCACCTCCCGGCGGGTTGACCGATATGCTGTGGCCCATGCTCAAAGGCCTGGGCTCATCGCCGGTGACCTCAATGGCCATCACCGCACTCGCGCAGGGCTGGGTCAATCGCCATCATCAGGCGAGGGACTCACGGCTTGCCGAGACCAACGCGATGGGCGCCGTCTGGCCTGCCCTGCGCCGCCACCCCAAAACCACTCTCTTCATCGCAGCGGCAGTGAGCGCCGCGATGCTGTACCGGTTCGGGTACCGACGACATCCCTGAGTTTCCAACCAAGGAGTTCATCATGCTCTACACCATCGCCGTCGTTCTGCTCATCCTCTGGTTGCTGGGACTGGTCACCGCCAACACACTGGGTGGGTTCATTCACATCCTGCTGGTGATTGCCGTGGTCATTGTCTTGCTCCGCATCATCAGTGGACGCAATCCCTTGTGACCAACGAATGACGCAATCGCGTCGACCCCATGGTGCATGACAACGCCGCACCCGCCTTCATGCGAATGCGGCGCCAGGTCAATGCATCGGTCGGGGTCACTCGCGCGGTTCCCCGTCGCGGTTGACAGTCATGCTGCGTCCTGGCGGCGATGTCATCTGCGCATGGTGCGTCACACCACGAAAACGGTAGATCACATCCCAGTAGGCGGGCTCACTGGGCACGCTACTGCTGCAACGCTGCACATTCTGTGTGTTCACGACGTTGCCGTAACGATCCCGCCCGACGTTGGAGCCGATGACCGCGCCCGCCACGGCACCACCGGCCGTGGCCAGATCGCGACCACTGCCTCCACCAATCTGGTGACCGATCACACCGCCGATGACGGCACCGACGAGAGCACCCCCGAGACTGGGTGACTGGCTTTGGGGCGCAATCGCTTCGCGCTCGATCCAGCAGCGCTGCTCGGGCGGACCCATCACGGCACGCACCGAGATCACCTCTGCCTCGTACAGCACTTCGTTCGGTCGGCGGCGATAGTCCCTGCTGGGCGGCGGGTCCGACACGACCGGATAAGCCTGCGCGACGGGTTGAGGCTCATAAACAGGATATGGCGAGGCACAGGCCACCAGACCAAACGCCGACAACGTGGCCGACCAGAATGCCGACCTCTGCAACAAGTGGGAGGGCGAGAGTTGTGTCATGACAGGTCCTTTGCATCAGGCAGGGGTTGAAGTGCAACGGTCATGGTGAAGCAGGGCTCTTTCACAGTCTGTGCGCTGACGAACACCAGCGCACACGGGACGTTGTTTCGCAGTGATGTGTTCGCCTGCGCACAGACCTCAGCCCTTCAGCCAGGTACAAAGCACCATGGGTTGCCGATGTTCAGCACCCTGTCTGCCTACGGAGAACCCGATGTCAAGCACCCCACCCGCAAGGTCCCTCTGGGCCACCTCTTCCCTGGGTTGCCACGCCCATGTCCCTTCCCTGGAGAACGGGGTACTGAGCAATCACCTGGCTCAGTGCAGCTCCCAGCGGGGCTGGTTTCAGGTTCTGCTGACCTCTGCCAACGGAGTGCTGGGCCTTCTGGCCGGCCACGCCATCACCTCGGCTGTGGTCCTGACCCTGCTGGTCAGTGGCCTGTGGCTCTGAGTGAGCATCAACGGTTTGAAGGCGCCGTGGACATGGCTGGCCCAGCATACAGATCGGACGCAGGACACCCGACAGGGTGTCGCACTGGAGCCGATCCGGTCGGAGATCTTCGGCCTTACCCGCTTTGAAGAACATGGCCGCAGTCTGGGTAGCTCACACCGAGCCATGCGCGCGCGCTTCGGTCAAACGACGTTCTATCCACGCCTGCAAAGCAACATTCGAAGCCTTCGACAGGCCTACAGAGACATCGCCCAGGAGACCCTTAGGGGCAACGACATCAGCCCGGCCGCGGAATGGCTGTTTGACAACTTTCACCTGATCGAAAGTCAGCTTCTGGAGATTCGGGAGGGGCTTCCAGCAAGTTACTACCGATCACTGCCCCTGTTGCAGGACGCCCCTCTCACCGGCCTGCCTCGCATCTACGGCGTGGCCTGGGCGTTTGTGGCCCACACCGACAGTGCGTTCGATGAGACGCTGCTGGTCCACTTTCTCAATGCCTACCAGGAGACACGCGAACTCACCCAAGGCGAACTGTGGGCATTGCCCACCACCTTTCGGGTGGTGTTGGTGGAAAACCTGCGCCGGCTGGCCGACCGGGTCGGCAATCACAAGGCAGCACGAGATCTGGCCAGCCAGTGCGCCAGTCGCCGTGATCGCCTGTCGCTGGACATGGTGGTGTCCATGCGGGCTCAGATGGACCAGCAGGGGGTAGGTGATGTGTTCCTGTCGCACCTGGCCCGAAGTCTGGTGGGGCATTTCCCGGCCGCCAGCGACTCACTCACGGCACAGATACGGAACTGGATGAAGGAGGTCGTCCCCGACCTCAACGCAATGCAGATCAGGCTTCATGCGTCGCAGGCGGCCGATCATCTGAGCGTGGGCAATGCCGTCACGTCACTGCGACTGATCGACACCACCGACTGGCCGGATATCGTGGCACGCACCAGCAGGGTCATCCGTGTCATGTGTGGCTCGCCCGTGTTCATGGCGGAGGACGATGCGACGCGAGACACCACCTTGCATGGGATCGAGCGACTGTCCAGCCTGAGCGGCAAGGGCGAGGCCGATGTGGCCAGCACACTCCTTGGGCTAATGGGCAGCGCAAGCGGCTACAGCGCACAGGCCGGTCATTGGCTGCAAGGATCGGGTCGCAGCACACTCGAACAGGCACTGGGTCTGCAGCTTCGGGCAACGAGCCTTTGGCGGTCGGCAGCGGCGTTCGGGCGCTTACCTGTCTACCTGTCCATCATGCTGGCGGGCACCTTGCTGCTGGTGGCCTGGTTGCTCCATCAACGTGCATGGACCCATCTGGATCCGTTCGATCAGCTGGGCAGCCTGCTGACGGGGGTGCTGATGCTCGTGCCGGCTTCAGAAACGGTGGTGGCCATCGTCAACCGCATCGTCGGTGAATCGGTCAAGCCCGCGCACCTCCCGCGTCTGCTGCTGGCTGATGGCATCCCGCCGAACGCCCGCGTGATGGTGGTCATACCGATGCTGCTGAACCACCACGAGGGCATTGCCCAGACAGTCCACCGTCTCCACCTGCACCACCTGGCCAACCCCGAAATCCATGCCCAGTTTGCCCTGCTCAGCGACTGGAGCGATGCGGATAGCGAGCAACAGGTGCAAGACCAGGACCTCTTGAGCTGTGCCCGGCAGCTGATTGCCGACCTCAACACACGATACCCGTCAGCCACAGACAACCCGCCGAAGTTCCTGCTCCTGCACCGCCCGCGAAGCTGGTGCGCCACCCAAGGGCAGTGGCTGGGCTGGGAACGAAAACGCGGCAAACTTGAGCAGCTCGTCGCTGCGCTGGCCACAAGCACACGCGGGCCGTTCTTCGATCTGGGGGCCCTGTCGCAAATGGCACCCGACACACGTTACGTGCTGACGCTGGACAGCGACACCCTGCTGCCTCCCGGTCGGCTGCGCACACTGGTGGGAATTGCGGAGCATCCGGGCAACCAGCCCCGATGGGATGAAGGGTCACAACGGGTACGGCAGGGCTACGGCATCCTTCAACCACGCGTGGTCACGCCGTTGGCCCAGTCTTCAGGCTTGAGCATCTGGCAGTGGCTGTTCAGTGGCCACGCCGGGGTCGATCCGTACAGCGCCATGAGTTCGGACGTGTACCAGGACCTGTTTGCCGAAGGAAGCTTCACCGGGAAGGGGCTGCTTCACGTGGCCACCGTGCATGCCGTGCTGGGTCAGCGCCTGCCTGCCGAGCAGGTGCTCAGCCATGACCTGCTGGAAGGATCCCTCGTGCGGTGTGCAGTCGTGACCGATGTGACGCTGATCGAACCAGACCCCTGTCATTCGGACAATGCTGCCTCTCGCCTTCACCGCTGGATCCGGGGTGACTGGCAGCTGCTGCCCTTCCTGCTGCAACACCAGCAGTGGCCACTTGGTGCCATCAACCGCTGGAAGCTGTTTGACAACCTGCGCCGCTCGCTGCTGGCACCGGCCTGCCTGTTACTGATCGTTCTGGCCATGATGGGCACAGGCCTGACTCTGTCGATGGCGCTCGCCCTTGCCTTGGCGGCCTACTCCGCGGGGCCGCTCATGGCTGCGGTGGCCGGATGGATTCCCTACCGGTGGCACCTCCTTGGCAGGCGACACCTGATCTCTGCCTCCAAGGATCTGCTGCGGGTGAGTGGCAGCGGACTCTGGCACCTGGTCGCGTTGCCACATCAGGCGCTGCTGTCGATGGACGCGGTAGGGCGCACGCTGTACCGTGTGCTGCGCAGCCGCCGCCATCTGCTTGAGTGGACCACGTCCGAGGCGGCTCAGTCCACCACACGGACCGATCTGCCGGGCTTTCTGTGGCGGCACCGCAGCCAATGGACGTGGACCTTTTGCCTGGCGGCCGGCGCAGGGTGGCTCGGCTCATCCCCTGATGCCATGACCCTTGCCCTGCTGGGTCTCTGGTTACTGGCGCCCCTGCTGATGTGGTGCGGCAACACCCCAGCGCTCGGTCGTCCTCGATCCCTCATGCCCGCCGACCGACAACTGCTGGAGGGCCTGGCACGCGACACCTGGCGCCTGTTCGAACGCACCGTGGATGCCGACAACCACCACCTGCCGCCCGACAACCTGCAGAGCTGGCCATATGAAATGGTCGCTCACCGAACATCTCCCACCAACATCGGCCTCTATTTGCTGAGCACCGTCTGCGCCCGGCAGTTCGGCTGGATCGGCACCCAGGACCTGATGACACGCCTGGAAGAGACGCTGGCCACCATGCTGACGCTGGAGCGCCATCGCGGGCATTTCCTGAACTGGTACGACACCCGGACCCTGGCTCCCTTGCCGCCACGCTACGTATCCACTGTCGACAGCGGGAACCTCAGCGTCCACCTGCTCGCGGTCGCTCAGGCCTGCACCGAACTGGCCGATGCTCCCTCCTCGGCGTCGATATCGACGGAAGCGCTGAGGCAAACACGCCAGCGCCTCCAATCTCGGCTGGCGCTGCTGCCGAAGTGGCTGCACCGTCCCCTGTCGGAAACCGCCCTGGGCCAGTTGCTGGAGATCACCCCGGCAGCATCCGGTGACAAGACACACGGAACGGACCTTGAGGTCTTGCTGCAGCAAGCGCGCGATGAACTCTGCGAACTGGACCAGGCACGCCACCCGACCATTGTCAGCCAGGCCTCCACGCCCCGGGACGAGTTGGTCTGGCTGCTGAGCGATCACCTTGCCACCTTGGAATCGGCTCACCGGGACACCATCACCATGAGCGGAGACGGTGTCGGTCACACCTCCAACCGATTGCGCCGTCTCGCGGCTGCATTTGAGTCACTGGCGTGGGCACCGGATTTCCGATTTCTGTATCACCCCAGACGGCATCTGCTGCACATTGGTTACAGGGTCGATGACCAGCGCCTGGACACCAGCTGCTACGACCTCCTGGCTTCCGAGGCACGCAGCACCAGCCTGCTGGCGATCGCCAAGGGAGATGTGGAGGTTCGCCACTGGGCGGCACTGGGTCGTCCGTTTTTCGCCAGCGCAGGGCGAGTCGGTCTGCGCTCCTGGTCAGGCTCGATGTTCGAGTACCTCATGCCATCACTGGTGGTCGACGAACCCCGGGGCAGTGTCCTGAGAGAGGCCGGACGTTCGGCCGTGGAGGAGCAGAAAGCCTTCACGCAGGGCACCGACATGCCATGGGGCATGTCCGAATGCGCCTACGCGGCCCAGGACCACACCTTGGCGTACCAGTATGCACCGCATGGGGTCCCGCGCCTGGCAATGCGACGCTCCCCGTCAGACGAACGGGTGATTGCACCTTATGCGACGGTGCTCGCCACCCAGGTGGGTACTGCACAGGCCTGCGCCAACTTGCGACGACTCGATGCCATGTCGGCGCGAGGACGTTACGGCCTCGTCGAAGCGCTTGACTTCACCCCGGCGCGCCAGGTCCACGGTGCAAGCCCCTCGCTGGTTCACTCGTTCATGGCGCATCACCAGGGCATGAGCCTGGTGGCGCTGGCCAACGTGCTGCATCAGGGGGTGG
Organism: Hydrogenophaga sp.; assembly: GCA_021166755.1. Taxonomy (GTDB): domain Bacteria; phylum Pseudomonadota; class Gammaproteobacteria; order Burkholderiales; family Burkholderiaceae_C; genus Hydrogenophaga; species Hydrogenophaga bisanensis. The sequence goes on from JAJPEW010000029.1 coordinate 12,593, forward strand.
CCCAACGATGGGGCATGGCACATCCCCGCATGCAAGCCGTGCTCTCACTCCTGCATGAGCGCGCACCGCGCGATGTGCCCTCGCTGCGAGCACCACCAGAGCTGCCGCTGCAAGCCACGCCACATCGCCTGCCTGACCATATCCGCACCATCATCCCCGGCGCACAGGCGCTTGAACCCACCCACCTGCTCAGCAACGGGCGTTACAGCGTGACGCTGCGAAGCAATGGCGCAGGCTGGAGCCAATGGGGACGGGTTGGTATCAACCGGTGGAGAGACGATGCCCTGCGCGACGCGTGCGGCCATTTCATCTACCTGCGCCGGAAGGAAGATGCCAGCCCGGTGTCCGTCACCAGTCACCCCGCGCCCGACCCGCAGGCCACCTACAGCAGTCGATTTCATGCCGACCGCGTGTGTCTTGAGGCAGCGTGGCCCACGCTGCGTGTGAGCACCACCGTCTGGGTCAGTCCGGAGGATGACGTGGAGCTGCGCAAGCTGGTGCTGGTGCACACGGGTGACCAGCCCGTCGAACTGGAGCTGATCTCGACTTTCGATCTGACCCTTACCAGCCACGCCGCTGACGAGGCGCACCCTGCGTTCTCCGGAATGTTCGTCAAGACCCGCTGGCTGCCTGGACACCAGGCACTCCACTGTCAACGTACCCCCCGACTGCCCACCGAGCCAGCCATGCATGCGGCACACTTTGTCGCCGACACCGATGGCCAGGTGCTCGGTCTGAGTTGCCAGACAGACCGTCAGCGCTGGCTGGGCCGCCGTCACACACCAGGTCGGCCGCTGGCCCAGATGAACGCGGTGTCTTCCGAGCCCGCCGAACTGGAGACCGGTCTCGATCCGGTGGTGGCCATCGGTGTTCGATTGCGGATCGAACCCGGTACCCAGGTCTGTGTGATCTTTGCCACGGCCGCCAGCGATGACCCCGCCAGGCTCATGTCGATGATCGACAAGTACCGACAGTCCAGCTATGTTGCGCGCTCATCAGTGATGTCCGCCACGCTCGCAGCCATTCCCGCGGTACCGCACCGTCCCCGGATCGACTACCTGCCTGCACTGCAGGTACTGACGACCTCCCTGGTGCTGACGTTGCCCAAGGTTGATCTGAACACCCCCGACGCGGCGAGCGAACCGCCTCATGCAAGTGACCGACGCTTCCTGTGGACCTTGGGCATCTCCGGCGACCGTCCGATCTTGCTGGTGCAGGCTGGGTCACCCCAAGGCCTTGGCTTGCTGCGCGTGGTGGGCGTGCTGCTGCGCGAGTGGACACACGGCGGCATACCTTGCGACCTGGTGGTGCTTAACCATGAGTCTCACTCCCACCATATGCCCGTGCAGCAGGAGCTCTCGCTGTTGCGGGAACAGCATGCGGCTGACCTGCAAGCCCGCCCCGGCACTGGTGTCACTGGCCTGCACTTGCTGCGGGCCGACGATCTGTCCCCCCGGCAACTTGGCACACTGCAATCACTGGCTCGCATGCAGCTGCATGCCGATGGCCAGTCACTTCTGCACCAGGTGCGCGCCTGGTGCGATCGCCACGAGACACCTGCAGCGCCATCATGGCGCAGCGCACCATGGCAACCCGAAACGGTGCCTTTGTGCCTGGAAACCCAAGCGGCCATCCCCCCTTGTGGCCGGTTCCTGGGAGAGCGCGGCGGGTTTGCTTTCGAGGCCGGGACGGGCATGACACCCCAGCGGCCCTGGTGCAACGTGCTGGCCAACCCTGACTTCGGCGCGCTGGTTTCAGACAGCGGTGGTGGCAACACCTGGGCACTCAACAGCCGCCTGAACCAGCTCACGGCCTGGAGCAACGATCCGGTCGGCGATCCATCCTGCGAGTTTTTTCTGTTGCAGGACCGCCGCACGCGCGAGATCTGGAGCATGACCCCGTCGGCCTGGGCCGCGCAGGGCGTCTCCTACGAAGTCATCCATGGCCAGGGCACCACGACCATGCGGCACCAGCGAGGCGATC
>JAJPEW010000034.1 GCA_021166755.1 Hydrogenophaga sp.
CGCACCCTCAGCGCACTCTTGACCTGCGCAGCGCTCGGCCTGGGCACCCTCGCTCAGGCCCAGACCGTTTTCCGTGTCACCACGATCCCTGAAGAAGCTGCCACCGAGCAGATCCGCAAGTTCACCCCGCTGGCCAGCTACCTGGAAAAGACCTTGGGTGTGAAGGTCGAGTTCACACCGGTGAATGACTACCCGGCCGCGGTCGAAGCGCTGGTCAACAAGAAGGTCGATCTGGTCTGGTTCGGTGGTTTCACCCACGTGCAGGCCAACATCCGCTCGGGCGGCAAGATCGTGCCCCTGGCCCAGCGCGAGGAAGACACCAGGTTCCAGTCGGTGTTCATCGCCAAGACCGACTCGGGCATCAAGACCCTGGCCGACATGAAGGGCAAGCAGGTGAGCTTTGGCTCGCAAAGCTCCACCAGCGGGCACCTGATGCCGCGCAGCTTCCTGCTGGCCGCCAACATCAACCCCGAGAAGGACTTCCGCCGCATCGCCTACAGCGGCGCTCACGATGCGACCATCGCCTCGGTGGTCAGCGGCAAGGTGGACGCCGCCGCGCTGGACATCACCGTCTGGAAGAAGTTCGTCAGCGAGAACAAGGTCGACACCAAGGCGGTGGACGTGTTCTACACCACACCGGGCTACTTCAACTACAACTGGTCGGTGCACGCCGATATGCCCAAGGCGATGCAGGACAAGGTCAAGGCCGCGCTGCTGGCACTGGACCCTGCCAAGCCAGAGCACGCCGAGATTCTGAAACTCAACCGCGCCACCCGCTACATCGAGACCAAGCCTGAGAACTACAAGGGTCTGGAAGCCGCGGCCCGCAGCGCCGGCCTGCTCTGACCTGCGCAAGGATCCGGTTTGAGGCTTGATCTTCATGGGCTGTGCGCCCGCCACCCGGCGGCGCGCGCCAGCAGCCAACCGGCCATCCGCGATCTTTCGCTGCACATTGGTGCCGGCGAACAGGTGGCGGTGATCGGCCCCAGCGGCGCAGGCAAGACCACGCTGCTGCAGGCACTGGCCTGTGCACTGCCCCCATCGGCGGGTGAGCTGCAGGTCGATGGCCTGCGGCCCTGGCAGTTGCCGCGTCGCGACCTGCACAGTCTGCGGGGACGGTTGTTCCTGGCGCCGCAGATGCCACCGCTGCCACCGCGCCAGCGGGTGGTCACCGCCGTGCTGGCCGGACGCCTGCCCGCCATGGGACTGTGGCAGAGCCTGCGGTCGCTGTTCTACCCCACCGACATCCCGGCCGCCTTTGATGCGCTGGACCGCTTCGATCTGGCCGACAAGCTGTTCGAACGGGTCGACCGCCTCTCGGGTGGTGAGCGCCAGCGCGTCGGGCTGGCGCGTGCACTGCTCTCGCCGGCTTCGCTATGGTTGATCGACGAGCCGCTCTCGGCCCTGGATCCGACGCGCTCGCGTCAGGCCATCGGCACCCTGGTGAACACCGCGCGCGAGCGCGGCGCCACCCTGGTGGCCACGCTGCACCAGGTGGACGTGGCGCTGGCTCACTTTCCGCGCATCATCGGCCTGCGTGACGGGCAACTCGCCTTCGACCTTCCATCAGCCGAGGTGACCCGCGAAAGACTGGCAGCGCTTTACGACCAGTTCGAACACGAGCTGCGCGGCGAGGTACCCATGTCCCCGCCCACAGCTGACACCCCCACGCCACAGCCCGTGGTGATGCACTGCAGGTGATGGACCCCGTGCTGCGCACCGCTCCCACGCGCGACCCCGCCTGGCAGGGCCGGCTCTTCTGGCTGCTGGCCGTGGCGGTCGTGTTGTGGCCCTTGGGCGTGGCCACCGAGTTCAAGCCCTGGGTGCTGCTGGAGCCCGAGAACCTGAAGGTGACCCGACAATTCCTGGGCACCTTCTTTCCCCTGGCCCACGACAGCGAGTTCCTGTCCATGGTGGCGCGTGAGACGTGGCGCACGGTGGCCATGGCCACGGCAGGCGTCACGCTGGCGCTGGCGGTGGCCATCCCGCTGACGCTGATCAACACCCGTGTGCTGTCCATCTCGGCCTTGTCGGGCCGCATGGCCCGCGGCCCGTTCTGGCTGCGGCAGGTGGTGCGCTGGTTGCTCATCGTGCTGCGCAGCATCCCCGAACTGGTCTGGGCGCTGGTGTTCGTGCGCGTGGTGGGCCTGGGCCCGACGGCCGGGGTGCTGGCCATTGCACTGACGTATGGCGGCATGCTGGGCAAGGTGTACGGCGAAATCCTCGAAAGCGGTGAGACGCACGCCACCGAAACCCTGCTGCGCAACGGCAGCTCGCGGTTGCAGGCCTTTCTCTTCGGCCTGCTGCCGACCAATGCGGCCGAGCTGACCAGCTACACCGTCTACCGCTGGGAGTGCGCCATCCGCTCCTCGGTGGTGCTGGGTTTTGTGGGCGCGGGCGGTCTGGGCCAGCAACTGGACAACTCGATGAAAATGTTCAACGGCGGCGAGGTGGCCAGCATGCTGCTGGTCTTTATCGCTCTGGTGGCCCTGGCCGACAAGGCCAGCGCGTGGCTGCGAAAGGTCTTGGGATGAACAAGCCCCGGGCCGCCAACGAGACCTACCGCCTGCCGCCGCCGCTGTTTGACGCGCGCTGCAAGGCCTGCTGGTTCACGCTGGGCATCGTCGTGCTGGTGGTGGCCAGCTTCTGGAGCCTGGACCTGCAATGGGCCCAGTTCCTGTCGCTGGACGCGCTGCGCAGCATGGGGAACTTCGTGGGCGAGTTCTTTCCGCCCGATACGTCGCCCGAGTTCCTGCGCAAGGTGGCCATCGGCGCCTGGGAAACCCTGGCCATGTCGGCCCTGGGCACCGGACTGGCGGCCTTGGCAGGGCTGGCACTGGCGCTGCCGGCCAGCCGGCTGTTCGAAGGCCATGTGGCCCGCGCGCGCACGCCCACCCGCCTGATCCTCAATGCGCTGCGCAGCATCCCCGAACTGGTCTGGGCCGCATTGCTGCTCATCTCGGCTGGCCTGGGCCCATTTGCCGGGACGCTGGCGTTGGCCCTGCACACCACGGGCGTGCTGGGCCGGCTGTTCGCCGAAGCCATCGAGAACGCACCGCCCGGTCCGGGGGCTGCCCTGCGCAACCATGGTGTGGGCAACGGCCTCGTCTTTCTCTACGCCACGCTCCCTCAGGTGCTGCCACAGCTCCTGAGCTACACGCTCTATCGTTGGGAGAACAACATCCGCGCTGCGGCGGTACTGGGTGTGGTGGGCGCTGGCGGCCTGGGTCAGCTGTTGGCCTTCCACATGGGCCTGTTCCA
>JAJPEW010000039.1 GCA_021166755.1 Hydrogenophaga sp.
ATCTGCTGGACAACGCGATCAAGTACAGCCCTGCCGGGTCTGTGGTTGAACTATTGGTGAGCCCGGCGAAAACATCACTCTCCCGGGCGGCGGTGTCCGTTCGTAACGAGGTCGGAAACACCGGCAAGCCGGATCCAGACAAGGTTTTCAGCAAGTACTACCGCCACAGGCAGGCGCAGCGGCGGACCGGGTCGGGATTGGGGCTTTACCTGGTTCATGGGCTGGTGACCAACCTGGGCGGACAGCTCACGTACCATGATGAGGGTGAGCGGGTTTCCTTCCGGGCGGACTTCCCGTAGTAACCACCAGGAGAATGATCGTGAAAGTGTTGCTGGTCGAAGACCATGATGAGCTGCGGGAGGCCACCCTGGCCGTGTTGCATGCCCATGGGTTTTCGGCCGTGGGCGTTGCCTCAGCGGAGGAGATGGATGACCTGCTTCAGCACAGCAGACCCCGCCTGTACGTGGTCGACCTCAACCTGCCGGGAGAAGATGGCCTGTCACTGACGCGGCGCATCCGTGCGGCCCAGCCGGCCGCCGGCATCGTCATGACCACCGCCCGCACGCAAGTCAGTGATCGGGTGCAAGGCTATGAATCCGGCGCGGACATCTACTTGCCCAAACCGGTGGACCCCGCCGAACTGATCGCAGCCCTCAAATCGTTGGCAGCTCGCATCCAGCCCTGGGACGTACGGGGCCCTGGCGTTGCTGCCACACTGGAAACCGATGCGCGCCTCCTGAGGGGTAGCCAGGGCGCGGTCAGACTCTCCGAGTCCGAAATGCGGCTGCTGTCGGCATTGGTCATCGCCAAAGACAACATGCTTGAACGCTGGCAGGTGGCGGTTCACTTGGGCTCGGCAGAGGCCGACATCAGCAAGGATAGCCTGCAGAACCGGATTTCCCAGCTGCGCAAGAAGATGATCCAGAGTCTGGGTGAAGGGGAGCACATCCGCTCGGTCCGCAAGGAAGGCTACAAACTCTGCGTGAACCTGCAGCTGCGCTGACGGGCAAGGACCCAAGAAAAAAGCGGACCCTGTTGCCAAGGTCCGCTTTCTTGTCTGGTGGCGATAGGTGGACTTGAACCACCGACATCAGCATTATGAATGCTGCGCTCTAACCAACTGAGCTATATCGCCGAAGACGCGCATTATAGCAGGAAAAATTCTGGGGTATCAAGCGTGCTTGAAGTTGGCTGCCCGCTTGTTGACGAAGGCGTCCATGCCTTCTTTCTGGTCTTCGGTCGCAAACAGCGCATGGAACAGGCGACGCTCGAACATCACGCCATCGGCCAGGGTGCCTTCGTAGGCGCGGTTGACGCATTCCTTGGCCGCCATTACCGCCATTTGCGAGAACTGGCTGATCTGCAGCGCGGCCCCCAGGGCTTCGTCCATCAGCTTGTCCAGGGGCACCACCCGGCTGACCAGGCCCGAACGCTCGGCCTCGGACGCATCCATCATCCGGCCGGTCAGGGCCAGGTCCATGGCCTTGGCCTTGCCCACCGCGCGCGGCAGGCGCTGGGTGCCACCGGCGCCGGGGATGATGCCCAGCTTGATCTCGGGTTGGCCAAACTTGGCGTTGTCGGCGGCGATGATGAAATCGCACATCATGGCCAGTTCGCAGCCACCGCCCAGGGCAAAGCCGCTGACGGCCGCGATGATGGGCTTGCGGATGCTGCGGATGGTTTCCCAGTTGCGGGTGATGTAGTCGCCCTTGTACACATCGGCAAAGCTGTAGGTGGCCATGGCGCCAATGTCGGCCCCGGCGGCAAACGCCTTTTCGCTGCCGGTGATGATCATGCAGCCGATGCCATCGTCGGCGTCGAAGGCCTTGAGCGCGGCCCCCAGCTCGTTCATCAGCTGGTCGTTGAGGGCATTGAGCTGCTTGGGTCGGTTGAGGGTCACGATGCCGACGCGGCCTTCGGTGCGCACCTGGATCAGTTCGGGGGTGGAGGTCTCGCTCATGGTGTGTCCTGCGTGGAGGGGATGAATTGACGTACACGTCAACTATAGCCGCAGCGGTGTGCCTGGCGGCGACTCCTAACCAAGGGAAAACATTAACCGACCCATCGGTCGGTTAATGGTAAATTGCGCTCATCACCCGAACACAGGCGCCACACCCGATGGCCCGAGGAGACATTTGCCCATGAACGCCCCCGCTGCGGGCGGCACCGTGCTGTATGAAGAGCGCGGCGCTGTTGCCCTGGTCACCCTCAATCGCCCCGAGGCCCTCAACAGCTTCACCCGCCAGATGCACCGCGACCTGTGGGCGGTGCTGGACCAGGCCGAAGCCAACCCGGTGATCCGGGCACTGGTCATCACCGGTGCCGGGCGCGGTTTTTGCGCCGGTGCCGACCTGGCCGAGTTTGACTTCGAGCCGGGGCCGGACCTGATCCAGCGCGCCGACCCCGGCCCGGTCATCGACCAGGCATTCAACCCGACGGCCCGGCGCATCCAGTCGCTGCGCTTCCCGGTGATTGCGGCGGTCAACGGTGTGGCCGCCGGCGCGGGCGCTTCGCTGGCCATGACCTGCGACATCGCCATCGCTGCACCGGGCGCCAGTTTCATCCAGGCGTTCAGCAAGATCGGGCTGATTCCGGATGCCGGCGGCAGCTGGTTCCTGGTCGAGCGTCTGGGCTTGGCGCGCGCCATGGCCCTGGCCATGACGGGCGACAAGCTGCCCGCGGCGCAGGCCAAGGAGTGGGGCATGATCTGGGACGTGCAGGACGACCCGCTGGCGGCCGCGCTGGCCATGGCCGAGAAGCTGGCCATAATGCCGACCAAAGCCCTGGTGGCCACGCGTGCGCTGCTGCGCGACGCGTCCACCCGCACGCTCAATGAACAGCTGGACGCCGAGCGAGACACCCAGTCAGCCCTGGGCCGTACGCACGACTACATCGAAGGCGTGATGGCCTTCCGTCAGAAGCGCCCGGCGCAGTTCAAGGGGGAATGAACGTGAGTCCTCAGGAGCGAGCCCAGCGTGTGGGCGAGACCATGTTTTCGGTGGACGTGGCCAGCAAGGACACCATGGGGATGGAGCTGGTGTCGGTGGCACCAGGCCGCGCGGTGCTGCGCATGATGGTCAAGCCGCTGCACCTCAACGGCCACCAGATTTGCCATGGCGGCTTCATCTTCACCCTGGCCGACTCCACGTTCGCGTTTGCCTGCAACAGCCACAACCGAAATGCGGTGGCGGCCGGCTGCAGCATCGAGTTCCTCAAGCCGGCACATGCCGGTGACGTTCTCACCTGCGAAGGCGTGGAGCAGACCCTTCAGGGTCGTCACGGTATCTACGACATGAAGGTCACCAACCAGAAGGGTGAGGTGGTGGCCATGTTCCGGGGCAAGAGCGCCGTCATTCCGGGGCAGATCTTTCCTGAAGAGGTGCAGGCATGAGCCACTTACCCCTGGAGCCAATCGAGAAAGCCAGCGTCGACGAACTGCGGGCGCTGCAGCTCAAGCGCCTGCAGGCGACGTTGCGCCACGCCTATCAGAACTCACCCGTGTACCGGCGCAAGTTCGACGAGGCTGGCGTACACCCTGACGAATGCAAGTCGCTGAGCGACCTTGCGAAGTTCCCGTTCACCACCAAGAAGGACCTGCGCGACAGCTACCCCTTCGGCATGTTTGCGGTGCCGAGGGAAAAGTGCGCGCGCATCCACGCCAGCAGCGGCACCACCGGCAAGCCGACGGTGGTGGGCTACACGCTCAGGGACATCGAGACCTGGTCCACCGTGGTGGCGCGCAGCATCCGTGCCAGTGGCGCCAAGCCCGGGGACATGGTGCATGTGAGCTACGGTTACGGCCTGTTCACCGGGGGCCTGGGTGCGCACTACGGCGCCGAGAAGCTGGGCCTTACTGTGGTGCCCTTTGGTGGCGGGCAGACCGAGCGCCAGGTGCAGCTGATCCAGGACTTTCGGCCCGACATCATCATGGTCACGCCCAGCTACATGCTGGCCATTGCCGATGAGTTCGAGCGTCAGGGCATCGATCCGCGCGAGAGCAGCCTGCGCATCGGTATCTTCGGGGCCGAGCCCTGGACCAACGACATGCGGGTGGCCATCGAGGCCCGGATGGATATCGACGCGGTGGACATCTACGGCCTGTCGGAGGTGATGGGGCCCGGTGTGGCCAACGAGTGCGTCGAGACCAAGGACGGCCCGACCATCTGGGAAGACCACTTCTACCCCGAGATCATCAACCCCGAGACCGGCGAGCCGGTGGCCGATGGCGAGCTGGGCGAACTGGTCTTCACCAGCCTGACCAAGGAAGCGCTGCCCATCATCCGCTACCGCACGCGCGACCTCACGCGCCTGCTGCCGGGCACCGCGCGCACCATGCGCCGCATGGAAAAAATCACCGGCCGCAGCGACGACATGATGATCGTGCGCGGCGTCAACGTGTTCCCGACCCAGATTGAGGAGCTGATTCTCAAGCGGCCGGAACTGACGGCGCATTACCAGTGCATACTGACCCGTGAAGGCCCGATGGACAACCTGACGGTGGCCATCGAGACCCGGCCTGGCCTGGCGCCCGACAGCATCGAGGCGCGTGCGGCCGCCGAACTGCTGCGGCACGAGGTGAAGGTGTATGTGGGCAGCAGTGTCGAAGTGGAGCTGCGTGCCGAAGGCGGCGTCGAGCGCAGCCAGGGCAAGGCCAAGCGCGTCGTGGACCTGCGCCAGCGCTGAGAGGCCCACCCGCCTGGGGTGCCTGCCTCCTGTTGTCAGTACGAGGTGATTTCCTCGGCCGGTGTGCTGAGCCGCTGGCGCAACCGTCGCTCGGCCACCATGGCCGAGAGAAAGCCATGCAGCCACTGCAGGTTCATCGGCTTGGGCGCGAGCACGGCGGTGTCGGGCAGGCCGCCGTGCTGCTCGATTTCCTCGGGGCCCAGGGCCGTCATGGCCACGATGACCAGTGATGAGAAGCCAGGCTGGCCGCTGAGGGTACGCAACAGGTCGAAACCGTCCACGCCAGGCATCCGCAAGTCGGTCAACAGCAAATGGGGTTTGATCTGCCCGATGTCCAACAGAGCCTTGACCGCCGAAGGCAGGCAGGTCACCTCGACAGGCAGGGACCACTTCTCGATGGCTGCCTGGATCACTTGCAGCATGGCCTGATCGTCGTCGACCACCAGCACACGAAGCGACTCCTCGGCCAGATCACCCCCAGGCATGGACTTGCCTTGGCGTTCCAGATACTGCGTGATGGAGTCCACCGAAATGCGGCGGTGACCGCCGCTGGTTTTCCAAGCTTCCAACTTGCCTTGTTCGACAAGGCTCTGGACGGTGCCGACCGACAAACCAAGCAGTCGCGCTGCCTCAAAAGTGCCGCAATACCGAGACATGGTGCTTCTCCAAGCGCTTGTGTGAGCTCCGTGGCATCACTTTTAGTAGTTTACTGCACAAATTGCGGCATGAGATGCACATTAATCTGCGAAAACCCGACGATGCCACATCAGTGTCGCTCGATCGCTTTCGTGTCCGGCAGTGTGTACAGCAGCAGTTCGGATGCCAATGGCCTGTCCTCGCAACTTCGTTCTTTATGCTGACTGACCAGCATCAGACAGAGCTGCCGGTGCTCGAAGTCTGCGGGGACTTCTGATACGCAGATTGTGGCAGTGGGCTCGTTCAAAGTGGTCCTGAAGACCTTGGGAATGGCGCAATGCTTGAAGCGCCCTTCATCGAGTCCGAGGCAAACCTGCGCCATGCTGTTCAGGACGGAAATGGGCGTGGTCAGTCGCCAAAGGATCAGGGCTTCAAGTGCCGCATAGTTCAGATCAGATAGCTCGTTCTCCATCCGCAGCCGTCCATCGTCGTCGTGTATGCGAAGGTAGGAGAAGGTCCTGTCCAGATTGACACCGATGCAAAAGTGCTTGAAACCGGTCAGGCTGTTGAACGAGATGCGGTCACGGTACCCGTATCCACGCAAGTCCCATGGATACTTGAACCGCACATCGAAGTATGTTGACATCTGATGTTTTGCCGCTGACAGGTTCAGCCGGCTGGGCTGGGGTTGTGAACCTCCTCCCTTTCCGCGTCGGAATGGGAGCGCAAACAGATGCCAAAGCACCCCTGCCAATGTTCGCGTATATGGCTTTCAATGTCAATAATGCAATAAATATTAAAAGTAATTTGATAAAAATTTTTATGATTTCGTTTATCTGTGCCTTCACATCCCAGAAGGTACGCCTAGTGACCGATCTGCCGGTGTGAGCTTGTTGACACCTTAAAAAGCCGTACCGAGTCATGAACGATGTCCGCTTGCTCGTGCAGGGAGCGGGCGGCCGCCGCCAGCTCCTCCACCAGGGCCGAGTTCTGCTGCGTGACCGAGTCCATGTGGCTGACGGCCTGATTGATCTGGTGGATGCCTTGCGACTGCTCACGGGCGGCGGTGGTGATTTCTCCGATCAGCGCATTGACCTGCTGGACCGTACCGACCATGGTCCGGATGGTGTCGCCGGTCTGGTGCACCTGCTGCGTCCCCGCTTCCACCTTGTTGCGCGAGTCCTCGATCAGCGCCTTGATCTCCTGGGCGGCGGTCAGTGTGCGCTGGGCCAGGTGCCGCACCTCTCCCGCCACCACCGCAAAGCCTTTGCCTTGCTCGCCCGCGCGGGCCGCCTCGACCGCCGCATTGAGGGCCAGGATGTTCGTCTGGAAGGAGATGCTGTCGATCACGCCAATGATCTCGCCGATGCGGTGCGAGGACTGGTTGATGCCGTCCATGGTGTGCACCAAGCGGGTGACGGCGGTGGCGCAGTCTGATGCCGCATCGCTGGCATGCACCGACAGCCGCGACGCCTCCTGGGCCGACTGGGCCGTGTTCTCGACGGTGCTGTTGATCTCGTCCATGGCGGCGGCTGTCTGCTCCAGGCTGCTGGCCTGGGCTTCGGTGCGTGCCGCCAGATCCTGGTTGCCCGAGGCGATCTGGCCCGAAGCCACCTGAACGTGATCCACTTCGGCCTGAACGTCGGAGACGACCGCCCGGAGATTGACCTGCAACTGGTTCAGCGCCGCAGCCAGCTGTGCCAGTTCACCCGCACGCGAGGTGTCGTACGGTTCGGAGAGTTCGCCCGCTGCCATCCGGTGGGCCATCCGGGTCAGCCCGGCCAGGGGGATCACCAGCAGGCGGTACATCCAGTGGGTCAGGGCGTAGCACAAGGCCACCGCAAGCAACAGACCGATCCACTGCGCCCAATCCGGCCAGGCACTGGCCAGCTTGCCAATGCCCCATGAAGCCCCCATCAGGACTGCGCCCAGGGCCAGCAACTGGCGCCGCAGGTTGAAATGCAGACGCGCCTGCAACTGACCGCGCCAGCCGGTTCTGACCACCTCGCCACGTGCGAGGGCGATGCCCGGATGGTCGCTCTGGGCATCGGCCCGCATGCGCTCGTACAAGGCCTCGGCCGATTCGATCTGTTCGCGGCTTGGCTTGGTCCTCACCGACATGTAGCCGATGACCTGCCCGCGCTCCATCACGGGGGTCGCATTGGCCTGCACCCAATAGTGGTCACCGTTCTTGCGCCGGTTCTTGACGATGCCGGTCCAGGGACGACCTTGCTGCAGGGTGTCCCACATGTCGCGGAAGGCCTCGGCGGGCATGTCCGGATGACGGATCAGGTTGTGCAGTTCACCGACCAGTTCTTCCCGCGCGTAGCCGCTGACCGCGATGAATGCCGGGTTGCAATACGTAATCCGGCCTTGCTGGTCGGTGGTGGAGACGAGGGTGACCGAGTCGGGAAACTCGAACTCCTGCTGGGTCACGGGCAGGTTCAGGCGCATGGCGTCACGGATGTGGGGTGGCGGACAAAATCAGTGAGTGCATATCGGCCACGGAACCCGCATCTGAATGGATGCAACCCAAAAAAAACGGCCCACCAAAGTGGGCCGGAAGCTTGTGTTGTGTACAAGCACAGGGGAACGAGATGCATGCATCCCGCACCCACAATGTAGTCGGATCTGGTGTTTGTGTCAACTATCTGAAAAAAATATTTTCTTGTTATTTTTGATAGTTGATGAGTGGCGTAATGCCTGCCGACGCGGCGACCCGCTCAGTCACCGAGCCAGCGGCGCAGGCGGGCCGCGTCGGCTATCCCCAGTTTCAGGGCGGTCACCCCAGCCGTTCTCTCGACCGTACAGCGCAGAAGGCGGCGATCGCGGGCCACAACCGCCACGAACCTCGACGCCTGACCGATCAGGCTGTTCAGTTCGTCCAGCTTGCTCAGGCGCCAGGCCTGGGCCGCCTGGCCCCGGCGCGCCGGCGCCAGTTCGACACCAATCCATTCGTCGCCCGCCGCCAGTCCGGCGGCTTCGGCTGCTCCGCCGCGCAGGACGGTCTTGATCTGGATGCTGCCGCCGCTGTCGGTGGTCCTCAGTCCGAGCTGTTGCGCCAGGGGCGCCTGCTCCTCGTCGACCTTCGCACCGAAGGCCGCCAGCAGACTGCCCACCGGCAGGTCGTCCGTGCCGTGTACCCACTGGGTGAGTTCGTTCTCGAAGGAACGCCCACCGACGCGCCGCAGCGCGATCGCCATGTCTTTCTCGCGAATGGGGCCGCCATTCGACCGACGCCAGAGTTCGCGCATCACCTCGTCCAGGCTGCCATCACCCTCCAGCCGCAGCGTCAGGTCAAGGCACAGCGCCACCAGCGAACCCTTGGTGTAGTAGCTCACGGTGGCGTTGGGGGTGTTTTCACCGACGCGGTAGTACTTGACCCAGGCGTCAAAGCTGGCCTGGGCCACGCTCTGAACCTGGCGCCCGGGCGTCTGCAGCACCTGGTTGGCCGTTCGTCCCACCAGTTGCAGGTAGGTGCCCGTGTCGATCAGCCCTGCCCGTCGCAGGAACAGGTCGTCGTAGTAGCTGGTGAATCCCTCGAAGAACCACAGCAGCTCGGTGTAGTTCTCACGGTCGTAGTCGTAGCGGGCGAACTCGGCCGGCCGCAGGCGTTTGACGTTCCAGGCGTGGAAGTACTCGTGGCTGATCAGTCCCAACAGGGTGGTGTAGCCGTCGGTGGCCTTCAGGGGCGTCTGCCTGGTACCTTTGGGCGTGGCCCGCGGCAGATCGCTGCGCTGGCAGATCAGGGCGGTCGAGTTGCGGTGTTCCAGTCCACCGTAGCCATCGGCCGTCGCATGCAGCATGAACACGTAGCGCTCGAAGGGCGGGCGCTGGTCGCCGTGCCAGAAACGGATCTGTTCCTCGCAGATGCGACGGGTGTCCTGCAGCAGGCGCTGGCCGTCGAACGAGGCCGGCGCCCCGCTGACCACAAAGCGGTGGGGCACACCACCCGCGGTGAACTCGCCGCTCCAGAACGGGCCCATCTCCACCGGGGCATCCACCAGTTCGTCGTAATGGGCTGCTGCGTAGCGTCCCCAGCCGCGGTCATCCACGTCTTGCGGCGTCAGGCCGGTGGCCACCTGCCAGGACGAGGGCAGGTCGCCGGCGTCCAGGGTCAGCGCGTGCGGCTGGTCTTCCTGACCGACCACCCGCAGGCACAGACTGGTGCCGTTGAAGAAGCCGCGCTGGCTGTCCAGCCAGGCCGTGCGCACCGACGCATCCAGGGCATAGATCTCGTAGTCCAGCTCCAAGGGCTGGCCCGGGTCGGCCTCGACCACCCAGCTGTGTTTGTCGACCTGCTTCAGGGGGGCCGGCATCCCCGCCTGGGTGGCCCGCAGGTGCTGCAGGTGCTGAGAAAACTCGCGCACCAGGTAGCTGCCCGGAATCCACACCGGCAGGCTCAGGCGCTGGCGCCGGGCCGGTGCCGCCACCGACAGTCGCACGGTGAACAGGTGATTCTGGGGCCGGGGCGCCTGAACCCGGTAGTGGACGGCTGCGGCGGCAGCCGCTCGGTGGCGGCGGGGTCGGGTGGGGGTCATGATGGCGGGGCGGTGGAGGTCAGAGCGCACCAGCGCCCAGGAAGCAGCTGAGGCTGGCCACAGTGGTCAGGCGAAAGCGCATGGTCAGCCAGGGCGTCAGACCGGCGCGGGCAAACAGCCGGCGGTCCACCAGGTAGCAGACGATGAGCACCAGGCCCAGCCAGACCAGACCGGCGTAGGGCGGCATCAGCACCCCGGGCCAGGCGAGCAGCGAGGGCATGACACCCCACAGGAAGTGCACACCGAGTCCATCGCGCCGGCCAGCCTGCAGCCAGCCAATGCCCCAGTGGATGCCACCCAGAAAGGACAGGATCAATCCCGCATAGGCCGCCAGGGCCACCGAGACGAAGACCTGCGGTTCACCCTGCAGCAACCAGAGCAGCAGGGCCAGTCCCACGAACGGGATCAGGCCGGCATAGCCCAGACGCTGGATCAGGGTCGTGTCGGGGTGGACGGGATCTTCGGGCGAGGGGGTGTTCATGTGTCAGGGTTGGGCTTCGGCCAGCAGCTTCTCGATGCGGTCCTGCGGAATGGCGCCGGGGACGCGGTTGCCGTTGGCAAAGATCAGGGTGGGGGTGCCGGTGATGCGCATCTTCTTGCCGAACTCGACGTTGCGGGCCAGGGCCGAGGCATCGCAACTGGCCGCCGGTGGGGTGACGTCGCGCACCATCCAGTCCAGGAAGGCCTTGCCCTTGTCCTTGGCGCACCAGATGTGGCGCGACTTGTCGGCCGAATCCTGGCTGAGGATGGGGTAAAGGAACACATGCACCGTCACGTTGTCCACCTTGGCCAGGTCACGCTCAAAGCGCTTGCAGTAGCCGCAATTGGGGTCTTCGAACACCGCCACCTTGCGCTTGCCGTTGCCGCGCACGATGGTGAACGCATCCTTGAGGGGCAGGTCCTTGAATTCGATGGCGGTGAGCTTCTCGACGCGCTGCTCGGTCAGGTCGACACGGGCCTTGGTATCGATCAAATTGCCCTGGATGATGAAGTTGCCGCCGGCATCGGTGTAAAAGATCTCGCTCTGGTTGATGCGGACCTCGTACAGGCCGTCCATCGGGGTCTTCGTGACCTCGTCGATCTTGGGCAAATTCGGCAGGCGTTCGGCCAGGTTCTTGCGGATGGCGGCTTCCTGGGCCAGGGCCCCCAGGGACAGGCTGGCCATCAGGGCCAGCAGGGAGCTTTTCAGGAGTCGTTTCATCGTGAGTTCATCCAAAAGGGATCAGGGGTTGGCAGAGGCGCGGCCCATGGCCTGACGCACCAGCCAGTGCTTGAGCGGGCCCAGGCGGTCCACACCGCTCATGCCCCAGTTGCGCAAGGCCTGCAGGCGGCTGTCACCGGGCTGGAACAGGCCGAACAAGGTGTCGGTCAGCCAACCCATGGACTGCACATCGGCCTGGCGGGCGCGCTCGTAGCGCCGCAACAGCTTCAGGTCACCGACGTTGCGCCAGTATTCACGCCCGTGCAGCACGCGCGCCAGTTCGCCCACGTCGCCCAGCCCCACGTTCAGGCCCTGGCCCGCCAGTGGGTGCATCGCGTGCGCAGCATCGCCGGCCAACGCCACGCCACCGCGATCGGTGGCTGCGATCCAGCGCCGGGCCCGGGCCAGTTCCAGCGGCCAGGCCTGGGCTGGACCCTGAAGGGTCATGGCGCCCATGGCATGGCCACAGCGTTCCTGAACCGCCGTCGCCAGGGCCTGCGGTGGCTCGTTGAGACACCGATCGGCCTGCGCTGTCTCCAGTGACCACACCAGCGCCACCGAGTTCCCCTGCGCACCACCCAGCGGCAGCAGGGCCATGATCTCGCCCTGGCTGAACCATTGGCGGGCCACGCCGCCGTGCGGTTGCTCGCAGTCCAGGCGCGCCGCCAGGGCTTTGTGGGGGTAGGGGCGGGTGTCGTAGTCGATGCCCAGCTCCTGGCGCGTCTGGCTGCGCCGGCCTTCGCAGATGACGGTCAGGTGGGCTTGCGCGGGTGCTTCTTCCAGCACCTCGATACCGGCCTGGAAATGCACGGCATGGGCCAGGCGCTGCTCCAGGGCAGGGACGTCCACGATCCAGGTCAGCGCCTCGGTGCCTTGCTGGGCGGCCGAAAAATGCAGCGTGCCACCATGATCACCATGCACCTCCATCGCGGTCACTGGCGTGACCGAGGGAGTCAGCTCGGCATCGTGTCCGGGGTTCAGCCCCCCGTCGCCGGGCCAGGCACGCACCGATTGCAACAGAGCGCGGGCGTCGCTGTTGATGGCGTAGGCCCGGACGTCCGGTGTGCCTGGTGTCGCGCGCGGTGGTTTGACCAGGGCCACCTTCAGGCGGTCGCGCGCCAGCAGGA
>JAJPEW010000236.1 GCA_021166755.1 Hydrogenophaga sp.
GACAGGGAGGAAAACGGATCCTGGAAGACAACCTGGACACGGCGGCGCAGGGCACGATCACGACCAGTGGCTTTGGCCTGGGACCAACCATTGCCCACCACCATCAGCTCGCCCTCAGATGGCGTCAGCCCCAGCACGGCCCTGGCCAGGGTGGTTTTGCCTGAACCTGACTCCCCCACCACGCCCAACGTGGCGCCACGCGGCAGCGTGAAGCTTACCGACCTGACAGCGTCGAACCTGCCCTTGCGGAACCACCCACGAACGCCCGGGATGGGCACCGGATACCCCACTGAAAGCTGACCAGCCTGCACCAGGGTGGTCGCGCCAGCCTGTGGCTCGATCACATCCCGGACTGGGCGGCTGTCGAGCAGGCGACGGGTGTAGGGATGGGTCGGCTGCTGGAACACCTCGGACACCTTTCCCTGCTCGACAATTCGGCCCTGCTCCATGACCGCGACCCGGTCCGCGAACCTGCGCACGAGGTTCAGGTCGTGGGTGATCATCAGAACGCCCATGCCGTGCTCTCGCTGGAGTCGGTCCAGCAGATCAAGGATCTGGCCGCGGACGGTCACATCCAGGGCGGTCGTCGGCTCATCGGCCACAAGCAGGCGGGGCCGGCTGGCCAGTGCCATGGCAATCATGGCCCGCTGGCGCTGCCCCCCACTGAGCTGGTGCGGATAGGCCGAGGCACGGCGCTCGGGCTCGGGAATGCCGGTTGACGCCAGCAAGGCGACCACCTCCCGCCCCGCCTCGGCGGGGGACATGCCCCGTTTGAGCTGCAGCACCTCGGCGATCTGGCTTCCCACCGGATAGAGGGGATTGAGGGCCGTCATGGGCTCCTGGAACACAAAAGACACCGCGTCGCCACGCAGGGCCTGCAACTGCCTTTCGCTCAGTGTCAGAAGATCGGTGCCTTCAAACTCGGCGTGACCAGCCACGTCAGCACCTTGCACCAGGCGCAGCAGGGACAGCGCCGAGACGGTTTTGCCGGATCCGGATTCACCGACCAGGGCCAGTTTTTCACCAACGGCCACCGAAAAATCAATGCCGTGCACCACCGGGCGCCCCTGGAAGGCCACCGACAGTCCTCTGACATCAAGAAGCGGTTTTGTCATAGATCCTGCTTGCGGGGGTCAAGGGCGTCGCGCAATGCATCGCCGGTGAAGGTGAGCAGCAGGAGCGTGATCACCAGCACGGCAAACGTGGAGATCGAGATCCACCAGGCATCAATATTGTTCTTGCCCTGGCTCAGCAGTTCGCCCAGCGATGGCGTGCCGGGGGGCACCCCCAGCCCCAGGAAATCGAGGGACGTCAGCGCCAGGATCGCGGCGCTCATGCGAAACGGCAGGAAGGTCACCACCGGCGTCAGGCTGTTGGGCAGCACATGACGCCAGATGATCTGGCCATTGGAGAGCCCCATGGCCCTGGCCGCCCGCACGTAGTCGAGCTGGCGGTTGCGCAGAAACTCGGCACGCACATAGTCGGCCAGGCCCATCCAGCCGAACAGTGACAGCAGCACCAGCAACAGGGCCACACTGGGGGCCAGCACCGCCGAGAAGATGATGAGCAGGTACAACTCGGGCATCGAACCCCAGATCTCGATGAAACGCTGGAAGGCCAGGTCGATCTTGCCGCCGAAGAAACCCTGAATGGCCCCCGCCACCACCCCGAGAACCACACCGATGGCCGTCAACGCGAGGCCGAACAGGACGCTGACGCGAAACCCGTAGATCAGCTGAGCCAGCAAGTCACGGCCCCGATCGTCCGTGCCCAGCCAGTTTGCTGCCGACGGAGGTGCGGGATTGGGCGCCTCGGCAAAGTAGTTCAGTGTCTTCGGGCCGTAGCGGTTGGGGGCGAACAGCGCCCAGTTGTCACCGCGGGTGATCTGCTCCTGGATGAACGGATCCAGGTAGTCGGTGGGTGTCTCGAAATCACCGCCGAACACGGTCTCGGGATAGTCGTTGACCAGTGGGAAATAGGTCTTGCCTTCGTAACGGACCATCCAGGGCCGGTCGTTGGACACCAGCTCGGCCGCCAGGCTCAGCAGCACCATCAGGATGAACAGCACGAGGCTCCAGTACCCCAGACGATTGCGCCGGAACCGGCGCCACGCGCGAAGGGCCAGCGATCCCGAGATCGCTTGTGGTGCTTCAGTCGAACTTGACACGGGGATCGACCCAGACATAGCAGAGATCGGACACCAGCTTGGTCAGCAAGCCGATCAGGGTGAACAGGAACAGCGTGCCCATGACAACGGGATAATCCCGCCGGATGATGCTCTCGTAACTCAGCAGGCCCAGCCCGTCCAGCGAGAACAGCGTTTCGATCAGCAGGGCGCCGGTGAAAAAGGCGCCGATAAAGGCTGCGGGAAAACCGGTCACGATCGGAATAAGGGCGTTGCGGAACACATGCTTCCAAAGCACCTGCCGCTCGCTCAAGCCCTTGGCACGAGCGGTCATGACGTACTGTTTGCGGATTTCCTCCAGAAACGCATTCTTGGTCAGCATCGTGGTGACCGCAAAACTGCCCAGCACCATGGCCGTGACGGGCAAGGTGATGTGCCAGAGATAGTCGACGATGCGGGCACCCCAGGAGAGTTCTTCCCAGTTGGCCGACGTCAGGCCACGCAAAGGGAACCACTGCAACTGTCCACCAAAGATGACCAGAAGGGCCACACCCAGCACAAAGCCCGGTATCGCGTAACCGACCAGCACGATCAGGGTGGAGATCAGATCAAAGCGGCTGCCCGCGCGCACGGCCTTGGCCACCCCCAGCGGAACGGCCACCCCGTAACTGATCAGAAACGTCCACAAGCCCAGGGTGATCGACACCGGGAGCTTCTCCAGAATCAGATCGGACACCGACTTGTTGTGCATGAAGCTGGTGCCGAGATCAAAACGGGCAAAACGGCCCAGCATGTCGATGAAGCGCTGGTGGGCGGGCTTGTCAAATCCGTACAGGGCCTTGATTTCTTCCAGCCGCTTGGGATCCACGCCCTGCCCGCCACGGTACCCCATGCCAGCACCCTCCCCCGCTGCCGCTCCCGCGCGGGCTTCGGCAAGGTACTGCTCCACCGGGCCGCCGGGAACGAACTGGATGACGACAAAGGTCAGCAGGAGCACCCCGAACAGGGTCGGGATCATCAGGAACAATCGTTTGAGGATGTAGGCCCACATGGCTGGTTCCTGTTCAACGTGCCCACCAGGTCTGGATGGCCCAGCCTTCGCCAGTCGCATACGGCGGCATGGACGGAGGCGACGCCAGGCGCCACTGGTTGTACACCATCCGGTGGGTCCCGGCCGACCACTGGGGAATGAGGTAATGGCTGTGGGCAATGACGCGGTCCAGCGCCCGGCAGGCCGCCAGGAACGTGTCGCGTTGCCCGGCGTCGCTCATGCGTGAGATCAGATCATCGACCGCCGGATGACGAACCCCGGCGAAGTTGCCCGAATCATCGATGCCCGCGGCCGCGCTGCCGAACAGGTCGGCAAACTCGGCGCCCGGATTGTGCGTGCCGCCAAACGCCAGCGAGATGACGTCAAAGTCGAAGCTGCGCAGCCGCTGCTGGTACAGGGCAAAGTCCACCGGCCTGAAGCGCAGCTGCACGCCGATCTTCTCGAGATTGCGAGCCCATGGCGTGACCACCCGCGCACCCGTCTCGTTGCTGTCCAGGTACTCCAGCACCAGCGGCTCCCCCCGCTCGTTGCGCAACGCACCATCGCGCCAGCGCCAGCCCGCCTCCTGCAACAAGGCCTGGGCGCGGCGAAGATTGGCACGCAGGCTGCTGTCACCGTCGGTGCGCGGCGCGGCATAGGCAGGGCCAAACACGGCCGCAGGAAGTTGTGTGCGCCATGGGTCCAGCAACGACAGCTCGGCCGGTGATGGCAACGCCTGGGCGGAACAGTCGGTGTTGCCGAACAGCCCCTGCACCCGCTGGTAGCTGTTGTAGAACATCTGCCGGTTCATCCACTCGTAGTCCAGTGCCAGGCCCAGCGCCTCGCGCACACGGATGTCATCCAGCGGCGGTCGGCGGGTGTTGAGGACATAACTCTGGAATCCGGTCGGCAGGCGGTGCCGGAACTCGGCCTTCACCAACTCTCCGGTGTCAAAGCGCTTGCCGTTGACGCGGCGGGCCCAGTCCCCGGCCGAGAAGAAGCGCATGAGGTCAAACTCACCTGCCTTGAGCGCTTCCAGCCGTGCCGTGCTGTCCTTGTAGATCTTGACCGTGATGCGGTCAAAGTTGGCGGTACCCCGGCGCACCGGGAGATCCTTGCCCCAGTAGGCCGGATCACGGACATAGGTGATGTCCTTGCCGAACTTGACCGGCCCGATGCGGTAGGGCCCGCTGCCAATGGGCGTGTCCATCACGACCTGGTCAAAGGTCTTGCGCTGCCCCGTCTTGGGGTCGGTCTCGTTGCCCCAGTCACGGCTGAACACCGGCAGGCCGCCCACGGTCAGGGGCAGTTCCCGGTTCGGCTTGCGAAAGCGAAAGCGCACAGTCCGCTCGTCAACCACGTCCACGCCCGACACATCTGCCAGTATCGTCTTCCACGAGGGTGCGGTGTGTGGGCCCATCAGCGTGTCAAAGCTGTGTTTGACATCCGCCGCCAGCACCGGCTTGCCGTGGTGAAACCTGGCCTGGGGACGAAGCCGGAAGGTGGCCGACAGACGATCCGGGGCCACCTGAACATCTTCGGCCAGCAGTCCATAGCCCGACCCTGTCTCGTCCAGCGCGCCCGCCAGCAGGCTGTCGAACATGAGATCGGACAGGTAGGCCGGTGCGCTCCCGCGAAGGGTGAAGGGGTTGTACTTGTCGAAGGTGGACACCCGCAGGTTGCTGACCAGCCGGAGCTCCCCGCCCTTGGGCGCCTGGGGATTGACGTACTCGAAATGGGCAAAGCCCTCGGGATACTTCAGGTCGCCCCACAGTGCATAGCCATGGGCTGCACTGGCCACCCGCGCCGACAGCAGTAAGGCCCCCGCAAGGAGTCCCAGGAAGAGTCGCTCAAGAAGTCGCTGAAGGGCCACCGGTTTGCGCATGCGACAATTCTGCTGGAATTTTTCCTGGAGACTGACACATGGGTTTTCTTGCCGGCAAGAAATTGCTGATCACGGGCGTCCTGTCCAACCGTTCCATTGCCTACGGTATCGCGCGTGCCTGCCACGCCCAGGGCGCCGAACTGGCTTTCAGCTACGTCGGGGAGCGCTTCAAGGACCGCATTACCGAGTTTGGCGCCGAGTTCGGTTCCACGCTCGTGTTCGACTGCGATGTGGGGGACGACGCCCAGATCGATCGCTTGTTTGCCGATCTCGGACAGACATGGGGCAAGTTTGATGGCTTCGTGCACAGCATCGGCTTTGCCCCCCGTGAAGCCATCGCCGGTGACTTCCTTGATGGCCTCTCGCGCGAAAGCTTCCGGATTGCGCACGACATCAGCGCCTACAGCTTCCCGGCCATGGCCAAGGCGGCACTGCCCTACCTGAATGAGCGCTCGGCCCTGCTGACCCTGTCGTACCTGGGTGCCATGCGCACCATTCCCAACTACAACACCATGGGCCTGGCCAAAGCGAGCCTGGAGGCATCGGTGCGCTATCTGGCGGAGTCGCTGGGACCCCGTGGCATGCGCGTCAACGGCATCAGCGCGGGCCCGATCAAGACGCTGGCTGCCAGCGGCATCAAGGATTTCGGCAAGCTGCTGGGCATGGTGGCCAGCGCCTCGCCGATTCGGCGAAATGTCACCATCGAGGATGTCGGCAATGTGGCCGCCTTCCTGCTGTCCGATCTTGCGTCGGGTGTGACGGCAGAAATCACCTACGTGGACGGCGGCTTCAGCCAGACGGCAGGACTGAGCCGCGACAGCGAGGCCTGATCCCCGAGGTTGGCGGCCCCATGAAAAGCCACCCGGTCGGGTGGCTTTTTTTCAGGTACCGGCTTCGGCGGCTTTCTTGAGCAAGCCGTACAACTCATCCTTCAGCGCAAGTTTCTCTTTCTTGAGAGACTCGATCTCCAACTGGGTACCCGGCTGGATGTGGGCCTCCATGTTCTTGATCTGCTGGTCCAGTTCGTTGTGTTTGTCGAACAGGCGGGTGAAGTGATGGTCATGGCCCTTGAGGCGGGTAATCAGCTCGCGGTACTCGGGGAACATCCGGTCTCCTTGTCTTGGGTTTGGGACGGGATCTAGGTTATCCCTTTTTCACGCAGTCGGCAAAGTAGCTGACCGTGCCATCCAGAGCCGTTTCCTGGACCAGCCCGTGAATGTCGGTCTCGAAACCAGGACAGGCACGCGCAAACTCCCGGTTGAACTTCAGGTAGTCCACGATCTTCTTGTTGAACACTTCGCCGGGAATCAGCAGGGGAATGCCGGGCGGATAAGGCGTCACCAGGCTGGTCGTGATGCGCCCCTCCAGATCGTCGATGGCCACGCGTTCGGTGGTGCGGTGCGCGATATGGGCGAACGCATCGGACGGCTTCATCGCGGGGGTCAGGTCGCTCAGGTACATGTCGGTGGTCAGGCGGGCCACGTCGTACTTGGCGTACATCGAGTGCACATGCTGGCAAAGATCGCGCAGTCCCATCTGCTCGTAGCGGGGCTGCTTCGCGCAGAACTCCGGCATGATGCGCCACATGGGCTGATTGCGGGCATAGTCATCCTTGAACTGCTGGAGCGCGGTCAGCAGGGTGTTCCAGCGGCCCTTGGTGATGCCGATCGTGAACATGATGAAGAACGAGTAGAGCCCGGTTTTCTCCACCACCACCCCGTGTTCGGCCAGGAATTTGGTGACGATCGATGCGGGAATGCCGGTGGCAGCAAAGTCGCCCTTGAGGTTCAGGCCCGGCGTAACGATGGTCGCCTTGATCGGGTCGAGCATGTTGAAGCCCGGCGCCATGTCGCCGAAGCCGTGCCAGTCCTCTTCGGTGTCCTTGTCGTCCTTCTTGCGGTTGAGCACCCAGTCGCTGGCCTGACCAACGCCTTCCTCGGCCAGCTCGTCAGGCCCCCAGACCTGGAACCACCAGTCGTCGGCACCAAACTCGGCCTCCACCTTGCGCATGGCGCGGCGGAAGTCCAGGGCTTCGGCAATGCTTTCTTCCACCAGCGCCGTGCCACCGGGCGGCTCCATCATGGCCGCGGCCACATCGCAGCTGGCGATGATGCTGTACTGCGGAGAGGTGGAGGTGTGCATCAGGTAGGACTCGTTGAACAGGTGACGGTCCAGCTTGGTGTTCTGCGAATCCTGCACCAGCACGTGGCTGGCCTGACTGATGCCCGCCAGCAGCTTGTGGATGGACTGCGTGGCGTACACCACCGACTGCTGCGGCCGGCCACGCTTGCGCCCCATCGCATGGAACGTGCCATAGAAGGGGTGGAAACCGGCATGCGGCAGCCAGGCCTCGTCAAAGTGCAGGTTGGCCACATAGCCGTCGAGCATGCCCTTGATGGTCTCGGTGTTGTAGAGCACACCGTCGTAGGTGGACTGCGTCAGGGTCAGGATGCGTGGCTTGACCTTGTCGGCATCCACACCTGCCAGCAGCGGGTTGGCGCGGATCTTGGCCTTGATGGAATCGATCTCGAACTCGCTCTGGGGAATCGGGCCAATTATGCCGTAGTGGTTGCGGGTGGGCTTGAGAAATACCGGCACCGCACCGGTCATGATGATCGAGTGCAGGATGGACTTGTGGCAATTGCGGTCCACCACCACCACATCGCCTGGCGCCACGGTGTGATGCCACACCATCTTGTTCGACGTGGAGGTGCCGTTGGTGACGAAGAAGCAGTGATCGGCGTTGAAGATGCGCGCCGCATTGCGCTCCGATGCACCGATGGCGCCGTTGTGGTCCAGCAGCTGGCCCAGTTCTTCCACCGCGTTGCAGACGTCGGCGCGCAGCATGTTCTCGCCAAAGAACTGGTGGAACATCTGGCCCACCGGGGACTTCAGGAACGCCACACCACCCGAATGGCCGGGACAGTGCCATGAATAGGATCCGTCTTCGGCGTAATCCAGCAGCGCCTTGAAGAACGGTGGCTGGATGCCTTCCAGGTAGCTCTTGGCCTCGCGGATGATGTGGCGCGCCACAAACTCCGGCGTGTCCTCGAACATGTGGATGAAGCCATGCAGCTCGCGCAGGATGTCGTTGGGCAGGTGGCGGCTGGTCTTGGTTTCGCCATAGACGTAGATCGGCACCTCGGCATTCTTGCGTCGCACCTCTTCGATGAAGCTGCGCAAATTGAGCACCGCCGGATCCAGGTCGGGGCCGGGTGTGAACTCCTCATCGTCGATCGAGAGGATGAATGCACTGGCACGCGACTGCTGCTGGGCAAACTGGCTGAGATCGCCGTAGCTGGTCACGCCGACCACCTCGAAGCCCTCGGATTCGATGGCCTGGGCCAAGGCGCGGATACCCAGACCGGAGGTGTTCTCCGAGCGGAAGTCCTCATCGATGATCACGATGGGAAAGCGGAATTTCATGACGTTCTCCAGCCTGGCACCATCGACAGGCGAAATATTGGATCCAAAACAGGCGCGAAGTGTACGGAATTACTGTGGCACCTTCCGAAAAATTCGCGGCCGTTTGTCGCAGAATGTGGTGGTTGCCCGACAGTCAACACCATACCCCAAGGAGGACTCATGAGCGAATCGACCGTCTGGTGGTTGCTGGCCGGCGTGCTGGTGGCACTGGAGCTGGCCACCGGCACCTTCTACCTGCTGATGCTGGCCGTGGGCATGGCCGCCGGCGCGCTGGCCGCCCATGCGGGTCTGCCTGTAACCGGGCAACTGGTTGTGTCCGCATTGGTGGGGCTGGCTCTCGTCGCTGGCTGGTACCTGATCAAGAAGCGCAAACCAGGTGATCCATCGGCCCGGGCCGAGCGCAGCGTCAACCTGGATGTGGGCGAGACGCTGCAAATCCAGCAATGGCAGGACGACCGCACGGCATCGGTGCGATACCGCGGCGCCCCATGGACTGCCCAGTTGCGCGAGGGGCTGCCGCCAGAACCCGGGGTGTACCGGGTGACGGAGCTTCAGGGCAACCGGCTGGTGGTCGACAAGGCCTGACACTTTCATTCATCAAACACAGGGGAAACCTCACATCATGGAAATCGCCGTTCTACTGTTTGTCATCGCTGCCATCTTCATCGTCCGCTCGATCAAGGTGGTCCCCCAGCAGAATGCCTGGGTTGTCGAGCGACTTGGCAAGTACCACGCCACACTTTCGCCCGGCCTGAATTTCCTGGTGCCGTTCATTGACAAGGTGGCCTACAAGCACAGCCTGAAGGAAATTCCGCTGGACGTGCCCAGTCAGGTCTGCATCACTAAGGACAACACGCAGCTCCAAGTGGACGGCATTCTGTACTTTCAGGTCACCGACCCCATGCGTGCCAGCTATGGCTCATCCAACTACATCATGGCGGTCACCCAGCTGGCACAGACCACCCTGCGCTCGGTGATCGGCAAGCTGGAACTGGACAAAACTTTCGAAGAACGGGAAATGATCAACGGGCAGGTGGTCAACGCCATCGACGAGGCCGCGCTGAACTGGGGCGTCAAGGTGCT
>JAJPEW010000111.1 GCA_021166755.1 Hydrogenophaga sp.
CCAGCAGGGCGTCCCCGCTGGCCCGGATGGTGCCGACAAATCCCCGCTGCTCGGCGGTGAGTTCGGTCAGATCCAGCAGCTGCGCCATGCCCAGAATGCCGTTCATCGGCGTGCGGATCTCGTGGCTCATCATGGCCAGAAACTCGCCTTTGGACCGGGTGGAGGCTTCGGCCCGCGCCACGGCCTTCTGCATTTCGGTGGTCCGCTGGGCCACCTGCTGCTCCAGTTCCTGGGTCAGCTTCAGCAGGGACCTATTGGACTCGTACAGCGCCAGGCTGCGTTCTTCGAGCAGGCGTTCGGCCTCCTTGCGGGCGACCCGTTCACGAGCCAGCGCCCGCTCCAGGCGAGCGACGTCTTCATTGAGTTCGGTATCAGGCATGACGCAGCAACTCGAACCGGACGCTCCGTTGATCGCCATCGTCGACCGGGTTCGAGCGCACCGTCACCGATTGGCCAAAGTGATCGATGCAGCCTTCGATCAGCCCCAGCGCCAGCTCAGGCATGTGGCGCGGGGACCGGTAGACCAGCACCAGCCGGTGCTCATCCTGATGCTCGACCGCAAAACGCGGCAACTGGGCATCGGGATACAGCTTGAGCACCTCGGTATGGATGATGTCCTCAATGCCGGCCAGGAAGCGCAGCGTGTCGGTCTGTCCTTCGACAAAACGGGGATAGAGCCGGGCGAACCGGCCGAACAGATGGCGGCCGAAGGCATGGAGCAGATCGGGCAAGGGCATGCCGGATCGTCTCGACAACGCCGTCACCAGGGCCACCATTTCCTCGTGAGGGTAGGTGCCGACGGCCGTGTAGGCGCCGCCGGACGGGACGGCGGCGTCTTCGATGATCTCGTCGACCATGCGCAGCGAGAAATGGTCCTCGACCATTTCCATGAACTCGGTGAAGACGACGCCTTTCATGCCTTCCTTATCGGCATCGGGGACGGGTTTTGTAGTCCCGATCGCTGCATTCTGTCACCATTTTGGTGCGAAATTCGGCACTCACACCGGGACGGTGTAGTTCAGCGTCATGCGGCCCCCGTCCACGGTGACAATTTCACCGGTGACGTAACTGGCGGCATCGCTGGCCAGCCAGGCCACCACATCGGCCACCTCGGCGGGTTCGCCCAGCCGTTTCATGGGCGTGCGGCTGAGGATCCGGTGCCGTGCCTCCTCGCTGGTCAGCACCGCCTTGGTCGCCAGTTCGGTGGCAATCGTGCCCGGCGCCACCGCGTTGACCCGGATGCCCTTGTCGGCCAGCGCCAGGGCCATCACACGGGTCAGCTGGTTGATGCCGCCCTTGCTGACGTTGTAGCTGGCGATGTTGGGGATGGTCAGCACGCCGTTGACCGAGCTCATGTTGACGATGGCCCCGCCACCGCCCTGGGCCACCATTTGCCGGGCCACGGCCTGACCCACGAGGAAGGAGCCTTTCAGGTTCACGCCCAGCACGGCATCGAAGTCTTCTTCGGTGACTTCGAGGAAATCGGCCGCCTTGAAGATGCCGGCGTTGTTCACCAGGATGTCGATCCGGCCATGGCGTTCGACGGCACGGGCCACGGCAGCTTGAACGTCGACGCTGTCACTGACATCGCAGCGGATGTAGTCGGCACCCAGTTCGATGGCCAGCTGGCGGCCCAAGGCATCGGCCACGTCCAGGATCACCACGCGGGCGCCTTCGCGGACCAACCGGCGGGCGCAGGCCTCGCCAATACCTTGTGCCCCACCGGTGATGAGGGCGACGCGGCCCTCAAGGCCGAAGCGGATGGCGGACGGGTTCGGGGATTCGGAAATGGAAGTGGAGGCGTTCATCCCTCCATGCTAGCGACCCGGCGCCTGGGGCGCCGCGGCACCGCAGCTTCGCATGGGGTTTTGGCGGTCGCTCAGTGGCCCAGGACCACCTGGGTGATCAGGCCGTTGCGTGCGGCCACCAGCACGAAATCGGGGCCCAGCTGGAACCAGCGCTGGTGCCTGGGTGGCCGGGGCAGGCCCCAAGGGCGATGGTCGGCGACCGCATACTGCGGGTGGCGGTAGGGTGCCGGCAGGGGCTGCCCCCGGCGGAAAGCGTCTCCGCGGGCGCTGAGGTAACGCAGACGCAGGACGGGGCGATCGATGCTGGCCATGAGCATGGGGGTCTCCTTCTGTCAGACGAGCCCCCATGTTGTGTCACGGATGTGTCGTTTCGATGACGTGCCCGGTGGCCGTGTGCAAGCAGATGTGCCGTTTCGTAAGCGGCAGGCTCAACGCCGGCTGGCCATCAGGCCCTGGGCCAGGGCGCCGGCCGCGATGCCACCGATGGCCCACAGCAGATCCCAGTTGCCGGTGCCCAGACCAGCGATCGCCGGTCCGGGGCAGACACCGCACAGGCCCCAGCCGATGCCGAACAGGGCAGCGCCCGCCAGGGTGTCACGGTTCCATTCGCTGACGTGGGCGTGGAAACGTTCACCCAGCAAGGGCCTGCCCAGCACCCGGGGGGCCAGCTGGTAGGCCAGCAGGGTCACCACCACGGCGCCGCCCATCACCAGCATCAGGCCCCAGTCCTCAAAGCGCAGGAAGCTGAGCACCACCTCCGGCTGAACCATCGTGGAAAGCGACAGGCCGAAGCCGAACAGGCCGCCGGCCAGCAGGGCCACCAGACCGGTGACCAGGGAGTTGTTCCGTGCGCTCATGCGGTCCACCACCCGACGAGGTTGGCTGTGAGAAAGGCCGTGGCCATGAAGGTGAGCACCGCCAGCAGGGACGGCCACTGCAGAGAGCCCAGGCCGCAAATGCCGTGGCCGGAGGTGCAGCCGTTGCCCAGGCGCGCGCCGAAACCCACCAGAAAGCCGCCGATGACCAGCATCGGAACCGGCACCGAGGTGCTCAGGGCCTGACCATCCGAGAAGGCCAGCCACCAGACCAGTGCCCCGCCGATCAGCCCGGCCGCATAGGCCAGGCGCCAGCCGCGCGAGTCGAGGTATCTGGCCTGTTGGAAGTAGGGCTGGCGCAGCAGATAGGACCAGGTCGACGAGAACACCGAACTCATGCCACCCACCAGACCGGTGAGCACGAAGAGCAGGGCGACGCCGGCGCCAATGACCAGTCCGCCGGCCAGGTAGTGTTGCCAGCCCAGCGGAAAGAGGGTGGCGAGCAGGGAGTCGTTCATCATGGGGGCGATTATCTGGCGGACCCGAAAACGCTGCCGCTGCACGGGGCTGTCCGCTGAGACAATCACGGCATGACACGCCCGACATCGACCCAATGAGCCAGGAGACCCTGGAGCGCCTGCGCGCGGGCAAACTGGCGGGTGCGCGCCGGCTGGACCTTTCGGCCGGGCTCACGCGTTTTCCCGCAGAGATCTTCGACTTGGCCGACACGCTGGAGGTGCTCAACCTCAGCGGAAACCGTTTGCAGGATTTGCCTGCCGACCTGGGGCGACTGCACCGGTTGCGCATCCTGTTCTGTTCGGACAACGATTTCGACCACCTGCCCGAGAGCGTGGGGGATTGCCCTGCCCTGGAGATGGTGGGCTTCAAGGCCAACCGCATTGCGGTCGTGCCTGCGCAGGCACTGCCGGCCCGGCTGCGCTGGCTCATCCTCACCGACAACGCCATCGGCGATTTGCCGCCCGCGCTGGGGGAGCGGCCCGCCCTGCAGAAGCTCATGCTGGCGGGCAACCGCCTGAAGGCGTTGCCAGACTCGCTGGGGCAGGCGCACCGCCTGGAGCTGCTTCGCCTGTCGGCCAACGAATTCTCCTGCCTGCCGCCCTGGTTGACCCGCCTGCCCCGGCTCAGCTGGCTGGCCTTGTCAGGCAACCCGCTGCCCTGGCACCGTCCGTCGCCGGCTCCCCTGCCGGTGGTCGCCTGGTCAGCTCTGACGATGGGTGACCGTCTGGGCGGTGGTGCCTCGGGCGACATCTACCGGGTGCGGTGTGCCGATGGTCCCATGGCCGGGGATGA
>JAJPEW010000118.1 GCA_021166755.1 Hydrogenophaga sp.
CCAGCAGGGCACGGAAATCGGGCTCGCCGGGGCGGGTCGGGGCTTCCCACTCGCCACGGACCGACATGCCGCCGGTGGAGCTGCCGGCGGTCTTGACGGTCAGCCAGGTGCGGCGACCGATGCGGCGTTCGCGCACGGCCATCCGACGGGCCTTGAGCTGCAGGTCCGGCGTGTCGAGATAGGTGTTGTACAGCCGCTCCCTTGTCGCGCTGGCGGCTTGCAGCGCGGGATGTGAGAGCAGGCGGGGCAGATCCTCCGGCCGGATCAGCAGTTTCAGTTCGGTTTCCTGGGGCATGGCAAAGAGGGATGCGGCTTGACCCCGGACTTACCCGGGTTCTGAGGCGGGAACACAGGACGGGAAGCTATCATGATCGGATGAGAAAAGCGATCAAGATGGCAGGGTGGTGCCTGGCCGGATGCGGGGTGGTCGCCCCGGCTCTGGCTGAACAGGCGGCGGTGGTGGAGTTTGGCAAGGATTACCTGATCGGCGCTGCGCTGACGTCATCCACGGCGCACATGGGGCAAACGGAGAACAACCTGAGGCTCAAGCCCGTGTTTGCGTTTCAACTTGGGCGTCTGCGGGTATCCAGGTCCCGGGCCAATGTGATCATGAGCGCCGGGCGAGGCGAGGGCGTTGAGACCGGTGTCAGCACCGAACTGCTGTCTCGGCAGAACTGGTCCCTGAGTGCATCGTTGCGCCTGGACAACGGGCGCAGTTTCGAGGGAGACCCCCGCTGGGAGGGGCTGCCGGACATCCAGGACACGGTTCGGGGTCGGGTGTCCGCACGGCGCAGCCTGGGCGCTCGCTGGAGCACCAGCGTGAGCTTTGACCACGACCTGCTGGACAAGGACGGTGGGGGACGGCTTCTGGCTGGCTTGGGCTACCGACTGCCGCAATCCGACCGGGCCCACTGGGATTTTTCCGCCAGCGGCAGTTGGGGAAGCAGCCGCTACATGCAGACGCACTATGGGATCTCCAGCCCATCGGCGGCCCTCGTGGGCTCCCGAGCCTATACGCCGGGCAGTGGACCGGAAAGTCTCCAGCTGGGAATCGACTACACCCATGCCTTGGGCGAAAACTGGGTGGCCTTTGGCGGGGTCGGTTTTTCCCGGCTGGTGCGTCCCGCTGCTGCCAGCCCCTTGATTGACCGCAAATCCACTTACGGCATGTCGGTGGGCCTGGCTTGGCGCAGCAGCCGCTGATTTTCAGCGGCGCAGCAACCGGGCGAGATACCGGCCGGTGTGGCTGGCCTCACAGGCCGCCACGTCTTCCGGTGTGCCCTGCGCCACCACCGTGCCACCGCCCGAGCCGCCCTCGGGGCCCATGTCGATCAGCCAGTCGGCGGTCTTGATGACGTCCAGGTTGTGCTCGATGATCACGATGGTGTTGCCGGCATCGCGCAACTGGTGCAAGACCTTGAGCAGCAGTTCGATGTCGGCAAAGTGCAGGCCGGTGGTGGGCTCGTCCAGGATGTAGAGCGTGCGGCCGGTGTCGCGTTTGCTCAGTTCCTGCGCCAGCTTCACCCGTTGCGCCTCGCCCCCCGAGAGCGTGGTCGCGCTCTGCCCCAGTCGGATATAGGACAGGCCCACATCCAGCAGGGTCTGCAGTTTGCGGTGCAGCGTGGGCACGGCGGCAAAGAAGTCCGCCGCCTGCTCGACCGTCATGTCCAGGATCTGGGCGATGTTGCGCCCCTTGTACTGCACCTCCAGCGTCTCCCGGTTGTAGCGCTGGCCGTGACACACCTCGCAGGGCACATAGACATCGGGCAGGAAATGCATCTCCACCTTGACCACGCCGTCGCCCTGACAGGCCTCGCAGCGGCCCCCTCCGCCCGATGACCCCACGTTGAAGCTGAAGCGCCCTGGCCCGTAGCCGCGTTCGCGCGCCGTCGGCACCTCGGCCATCAGCTCGCGGATGCCGGTGAACAGGCCGGTGTAGGTGGCCGGGTTACTGCGCGGCGTGCGGCCGATGGGGCTCTGGTCGACGTTGATGACCTTGTCGAAGAACTCGATGCCTTCGATGGCGTCGTACTCGGCCGGCTCGTCGTGTGAGCGGTAGAGGGTGCGCGCCACGGCCGCGTACAGCGTATCGTTGACCAGCGTCGATTTGCCGGAGCCGGAAACGCCGGTCACGCAGGTCAGCAGCCCGACCGGAAAGGCCACGCTCACGCCCTTGAGGTTGTGACCCCGTGCATTGAGCACGCGGATTTCCTGCAATTCGCCCAGTGTGGCTTCGTGGGCCGCCTGACGCTCGGCACGCCGCTCGGCCGCCGGACTCAGCGGGAAGCGTGACTTGGCCACCGGCGTCTTGGGGGGGGCCTTCAGGACCGGCAGGCGTGCTGTGCGCCGGGCGGGCACCGGAATCTGCCGCACGCCGCTGAGGTACTGGCCCGTCAGCGAATCCGGGTGGGCCATGACGGCCGTCGGGGTCCCCTCGGCCATGATGCGGCCACCGTGCACGCCGGCCCCGGGGCCGATGTCGATCACGTGGTCGGCCAGCCGGATCATGTCCTCGTCGTGCTCGACCACCAGCACCGTGTTGCCCAGGTCGCGCAGGTGCTGCAACGTGGCGATCAGGCGGTCATTGTCGCGCTGGTGCAGGCCGATGCTGGGCTCGTCCAGCACGTACATCACGCCGGACAGGCCGCTGCCGATCTGGCTGGCCAGCCGGATACGCTGCGCCTCGCCACCCGACAGGGTCTCGGCGCTGCGGTCCAGGCTCAGGTAGTTCAATCCCACGTCATTGAGGAACTTCAGCCGCTGGCGGATTTCGTTGACCACGCGGGCCGCAATCTCGGCCTTCGCGCCCTTGAGTTCGAGCCGCTGGAAGTACGCCAGTGCCTCGCCGAGGGTGATGTGGCTGACGCGGTAGATGGGCTGACGCTGCTCGCCTTCGCCGATGAAGACATGGCGCGCTTCCTTGCGCAGACGGGTGCCGCCGCAGTCGGGGCAAGGCTGGATGGCCCGGTAACGGGCCAGTTCCTCGCGCACGGTGGCCGAGTCGGTCTCGCGGTAGCGCCGCTCGAAGTTGCGGATGATGCCTTCGAAGGGGTGACTCTTGCTGATCTTCTTGCCCGCCCGCTCGCCCGATTCCAGGGCGTAGCTGAACTTCACCGCTTCTTCGCCCGAGCCATACAGCAGCACCTGCCGGACCGGTTCGGGCAGGTCTTCCCAGGGGGTGTCGGGGTTGAAGCCGTAGTGCTGACCCAGACTCTCGATCATGGCGAAGTAATAGCCGTTGCGCCGGTCCCAGCCCTTGATGGCGCCACTGGCCAGGCTCAGCGTCGGGAAGGCAACCACCCGCGCCGGATCGAAGAACTCGGTGTGGCCCAGGCCGTCGCAGGTGGGGCAGGCGCCCAGCGGCGAGTTGAACGAGAAGAGCCTGGGCTCCAGTTCGCCCACGCTGTGGTGGCAGACCGGGCAGGCGTAGCGGGACGAGAACGCCTGTTCGCGGCCGGTGTCCATGTCCAGCGCGATGGCTCGGCCATGGGCCAGTCGCAACGCAGCCTCGAAGCTCTCCGCCAGGCGCTGCCGAAGCGGATGAGCACCGTCCTCGTCGGCGGGGCGCACCTTGATCCTATCGATCACGACGTCGATGTCGTGCTTCTCGGTCTTCTTCAGGGCCGGCAGGGCCTCGGCCTCGACCACCTCGCCGCCGATGCGGAATCGCACGTAGCCCTGGGCCTGCATCTCGGCGAACAAGTCGGCAAACTCGCCCTTCCTCTCGCGCGCCACGGGCGCCAGGATCATCAGGCGGGTGCCTTCCGGCATGCCCAGCACCGTGTCCACCATCTGCGCAACGCTCTGGGCGGCCAGCGGCAGGTCGTGCTCGGGGCAGTGGGGGGTGCCGGCGCGGGCGTAGAGCAGGCGCAGGTAGTCGTGGATCTCGGTGACCGTGCCCACGGTCGAGCGCGGGTTGTGGCTGGTGGCCTTCTGCTCGATGGCGATGGCCGGCGACAGGCCCTCGATCAGGTCCACGTCGGGCTTGTCCATCAGCTGCAGGAACTGCCGCGCGTAGGCCGACAGGCTTTCCACATAGCGGCGCTGCCCCTCGGCATACAGCGTATCGAACGCCAGGCTGGACTTGCCCGACCCCGACAGCCCGGTGATGACCACCAGTGCGTTTTTGGGAATGTCCAGATCGATGTTCTTGAGGTTGTGCGTTCGGGCGCCGCGCACCGACAGCAGGCTGCCATGGGGCGGGGCGACGGGGACGGACGGGGGCAGGTCGTGGGATTTCAAGGCGGCAGGGCCCGAAGGGCATCGGCAGGGCAACCCTTCATGATAAGTCGGCCGGGCGGCAGGCGCAGGGGGTGACCGATACAATGCCGGCTCCATGAGTGTCCCTATGTCCTGGACCGAAGCGGTCATCCTCGGGCTCGTCCAGGGCCTGACCGAATTCCTGCCGGTCTCCTCCAGCGCGCACCTGCGCATCATCGGCCCCCTGCTGCCCTCGGGCGGCGACCCCGGTGCGGCCTTCACCGCCATCACCCAGATCGGCACCGAGGCGGCCGTGCTGCTGTACTTCCGCAAGGACATCTGGCGCATCGCCATGGCTTGGCTGCAGTCCCTGCGCCAGCCGTTCGGGCCGCAGACGCCCGACAGCCGCATGGGCTGGCTGATCATTGTCGGGACGCTGCCGATTGCCTTGCTGGGCCTGCTGTTCAAGGACGCCATCGAGACTTCGCTGCGCAACCTGTACATCACCGCCACGATGCTGATCGTGTTTGCGCTCATCCTGGCCTGGGCCGACCGGATCGGCCAGCGGCGGCGCACGCTGGGGCAGCTGACCTGGACCCACGGGCTGCTGTTCGGTCTGGCCCAGGCCATGGCGCTGATTCCCGGCGTGTCGCGCTCGGGCGGCACCATCACCGCCGGCCTGCTGATGGGCTACACCCGTGAGGCGGCGGCGCGCTATTCCTTCCTGCTGGCCATTCCCGCCGTGCTGGCGTCCGGGTTCTACCAGCTCTACCGCAGCTGGGGCGCTGCGTCCGCCCCGCCGGCCGGCCCCACCGTGCTGGCCACCGTGGTGGCCTTCGGTGTCGGCTACGCGGTCATTGTCTGGTTCCTCAAGCTGGTCTCGACCCGGGGCTACATGCCCTTCGTGCTGTACCGGTTGGCCCTGGGCGCTGGGGTGCTGGCCCTGCTGGCCGCCGGCGTGCTGGCGCCGATCTGATTCCCCTCTGTCCACATGTCCACCGCCGCCACGATTGCCCCCGATGCCGCGTCCGATCCGCGCATGACACCCGGCGAGCGCCGGGCCAGTGCGTCGCTCGCGCTGGTGTTCGCGCTGCGCATGCTGGGCCTGTTCATCGTGCTGCCGGTGTTCGCCCTCGAGGCCTCTCGCCTGCCGGGTGGCGATGATGCGGCTCGGGTCGGTTTCGCCATGGGCCTTTATGGCCTGACGCAGGCCTTCCTGCAGATTCCCTTTGGCCTGGCATCCGACCGCTTCGGGCGCAAGCCCGTCATCCTCGCCGGCCTGCTGCTGTTTGCGCTGGGCAGTGGCGTGGCGGCCTGGGCGCCGGACCTGACCTGGCTGGCCGTCGGGCGGGCCTTGCAGGGGGCTGGCGCCATTTCGGCGGCGGTCACGGCCTTCCTGGCCGATATGACCCGCGATGCGGTCCGCACCAAGGCCATGGCCATGGTGGGTGCCAGCATTGCGCTGATGTTCGCGCTGTCGCTGGTGCTGGCGCCGCTGCTGGCCGGCTGGATCGGTCTGTCCGGCATCTTTGTCATGACCCTGGTGCTGGCGCTGCTGGCCATGGCGGTGGTGGCCTGGGTGGCGCCCGCGGAGCCTCGGGAGCACCGGCCTTCGGAAGTGGGTCAGGTGCGGGGGCGGGCGCTGGGCGAGGTGTTGCGCCATGCCGGCCTGCTGCGCTTGAACCTGGGGGTGTTCGTGCTGCATGCGGTCCAGTTGGCCATGTGGATGGCGGTGCCGGCCATGCTGGTTTCTGCAGGTCTGGACAAGGCGGCTCACTGGCAGGTCTATCTGCCCGCCGTGGCCGCCTCGCTGCTGGTCATGGGCGGGGTGCTGTTTCCGATGGAGCGCAAGGGCAAGCTCAGGACGGCCTTCCTGATCGCGATCGGCCTGATCCTGTCGGTTCAGCTGGGCCTCTGGGTCCTGGCCGGATCGCAGCCCGGTCTGTGGCCTCTGGGCCTGCTGCTGTTCGTCTTCTTCATCGGATTCAATACCCTGGAGGCCAGCCAGCCCAGCCTGGTCTCCAAGCTGGCCCCGGGCCATGCCCGTGGTGCGGCCCTGGGGGTCTACAACACCCTGCAGTCGGTGGGTTTTTTTGCCGGTGGCGCTGTCGGGGGCTGGCTGGTTCGGGCCCACGGCGTGGGCGCCCTGTTTGCGGCCTGTGCCGCCGCCACGCTGCTCTGGCTGGTGGTGGCCTGGCCCATGCAGGCACCGGCCACCGCGTCAACGCGGCGTTGAGTCCTGCGGCGCCTGCCCCGGCGTGGTGGCCGGGATGGCGGGCCCCACCGATGCTTCCCGCAGGGATCGCATCATCAGCAGGGCGGTGGTGCTGTAGAGCGGTCGGCTGATCATCCGCGAGACCAGGCTGGACACCAGGGCGCAGGCCATGAGGCTGAGCACCATGCTGTGGCCATCGGTCATTTCCATCACGATGATCATGGCGGTGATCGGCGTCTGGGTCACTGCTGCCAGAAAGCCGCACATGCCCAGGGCGATCAGGGCCGGTCCGTGCGGCGAGTCCAGCAGCCAGGCGATGTCCGCACCCACCCCGGCGCCAATCGACAGGCTGGGTCCGAACATACCGCCGGGCACGCCGGTCCAGGCCGACAGCCAGGAGGCAATGAACTTCAGCCCGGTGAAGACCAGGGGCAACTGCTGATCGAAATCGGGGTTGTGCAGCAGTGCGTGCGTGTGGTGGTGGCCCACGCCGACCGCCTCGCCGCCGGTGATGATGGCGATCACCGCTACCCCGAAGCCGCACAGGGCCGCAAAAGCCACCGGACGCTTGCGCCGGTAAGCGCAGAACCGGTCGGGCAGGCCCATGAAAGAGGCCAGCAGCAGGCGCGAGAGCAGGCCGCCCAGCAGGCCGGCGCTCAGGGCCACGAGAAAGCCCGGCCACATCAGGTCCCACCAGGACACGCCATCGGCCCGGATGCGCCCGAAGTACGACAGGTTGCCGAAGGCCGAGACTGCCACCAGACCCGCCACGACGATGGCGGCCAGCATCAGGCCGCTGCTGCGGTCCTGCAGCCGGCGCGACAACTCCTCGATGGCGAACACGATGCCGCCCAGCGGGGTGTTGAAGGCCGCGGCAATGCCGGCGGCGCCACCGGCCACCAGCAGCTCACGGGTGCTGATGTCCGATCTTGGCGAGAGCCAGCGCCGGGCGTGCAGCATCACGCCGGCTGCGATCTGCACCGACGGCCCCTGGCGTCCGATCGACAGGCCGGCCAGCAGGCCGCCCGTCACGGCCACGATCTTGGCCAGCGACAGCCGCAGGGACACGAAGCGGTGGCGGGCCGACTCTGGCGTCTCGGGCGCCAGGGCCACCAGCACCTGCGGTACGCCCGAGCCGCCGGCACCCGGCGCCCAGCGGCGGATCGACCAGACCACGGCGGCGGTGAGCAGGGGTGTCCAGATCAAGGGTGCCCACCAGGCGGTGCTTCGCAGGCCTTGGTACAGACCGAAAGCCGCATCCGCCAGCAGCGTGAACACCACGACGGCCAGTCCGGTCAGTACCGCGTAGACGATGACGATGACCCGGTCGAGCCACTGGCGGCCGTCGCCCATCTCGGTGCGCAGGTTCTGCAGGAAGTCCGGTTCGCCTTTCATGGACCGACAGTGTAGGACCAGCCTTGATTACGTTGTCTGTGGGACGTGCGGTTTGGGCACAGCCGGCAATTGCGGCACAATGGTCGGCCACCGGTGGGTATGCGCCCGCCTGTCTGCCAATTCATACCTCCGCTGCGAATCCATCCATGGCATCCGTCAACAAAGTCATTCTCGTCGGCAACTGCGGCCGCGACCCCGAAATCCGTTACCTGCCCTCGGGGCAGGCCGTGGCCAACGTGAGCATCGCCACGTCCAGCCGCCGCAAGGACCGCAACTCCGGCGAGATGGTCGAGGACACCCAGTGGCACCGCGTGACCTTCTATGACCGCCTGGCCGAGATCGCCGGCGAGTACCTCAAGAAAGGGCGCCCGGCCTACATCGAGGGCCGCCTGAAGTACGGCAAGTACACCGACCAGTCGGGTGTCGAGAAAAACACCGTGGACATCATTGCCACCGAACTGCAGCTGCTGGGTGGCCGTGAAGGCATGGGCGGTGGTGACGAAGGGGGCGGCGGTGGCGGATACGGCCGCCCGGCGCCCGCACCCGCCCAGCGGCCTGCCGCCCCGGCCGCCCGTCCCGCGCCCGCACCCGCCGCCGCACGGCCGTCCAGCGGCTTTGACGACATGGATGACGACATCCCGTTCTAAGGCCTACCTCTAGTCCTTTTTGTTGGTACTCGGCCTGCGCTCTCTATGAGCGCAGGC
>JAJPEW010000139.1 GCA_021166755.1 Hydrogenophaga sp.
GGCCCAGGCCGCGATGCCCGTGCCAAAGGCGCCGATGGCCGCGCCCTCGGTGGGGGTGAACACGCCGCTGTAGATGCCGCCGACCACCACCAGAAAGATGACGATCACGGGCCAGGTACGCATGGTCGCAGCCCAGCGCTCCTTCATGGGCATGGGCGGCATGCTGCCCACTTCCTTCGGGTTCAGGCGTGCGTAGATCGAGATCACGATCATGTAGCCCACCGCGGCGAGGATGCCAGGCAC
Organism: Hydrogenophaga sp.; assembly: GCA_021166755.1. Taxonomy (GTDB): domain Bacteria; phylum Pseudomonadota; class Gammaproteobacteria; order Burkholderiales; family Burkholderiaceae_C; genus Hydrogenophaga; species Hydrogenophaga bisanensis. The sequence goes on from JAJPEW010000139.1 coordinate 244, forward strand.
GAAGGCCGCCAGGAACAGCTTGGCGATGTTCTGCTCGGTCAGGATGGCATAGATCACCAGCACCACCGATGGCGGAATCAGGATACCCAAGGTACCGCCAGCGGCCAGACAGGCGGTGGAGATACCACCGGCGTAGCCAGCGCGCTTGAGCTCGGGCAGAGCCACCTGCCCCATGGTGGCCGCCGTGGCCAGCGAAGAACCGCAGATCGCGCCAAAACCCGCGCAGGCGCCGACGGCCGCCATGGCCACACCGCCCTTGCGATGCCCCATCCAGGCCTCGGCCGCCTTGAACAGCGCCTGGGAGAGTCCGCCCAGCGCGGCAAACTGCCCCATCAGCAGGAACAGCGGGATGACCGAGAGGTTGTAGTTGGAGAAAGTGGTGTAGGTGACCTGCTTGAGCTGGTTCAGGATGGGCGCGGCGTTGCCGTAGATCATCCAGGCACCACCCAGACCGCACACCAGCATCGACAGGCCGATGGGTACACGGACAAAGATCAGCAGCAGCAGGATCGGGAAAGACCAGAGGGCGAGTTCAAGGTTGCTCATGCTTCAGTGCCCCGCATTGGCTTCAACGGTCCAGCCTTCGGGCTCGGACGCCAGACCCAGCAGGGTCAGGGTTTTGGCGAAATAACTCAGGCAACCGATGACGGCACCCACCAGGCTGAAGGCATAGGCCCACCAGATGGGCATCTGCAGGATGAAGGTCGTCTCGGCGTATTCCTTCTTCTCCAGCATGCCCTGCCAGAGCATCCAGGTCAGCACCAGCCAGACCACCAGCATCAACAGGTCGCTGATGATCACGATGCCGCGCTGGCACCACTTGGGCATGTGCATGTACAGCAGATCCACCGTGGCATGGCCACCCTTGAGGTAGCACCAGGGCAGGAAGAAGAACACGGCGATGCCGACCCCCACTTCCACCAGTTCAAAGTCGCCCGGGATGGGCCCCAGGCCCAGTCCGATCATTGCGCGGCCGGCCACGCTGGCCACCACCATCAGGGTCAGGGCCACCAGCACCAGGCCGCCCACCAGGGCAGTCCAGTGCGAGAGCCGGTAAATGAAACCAATCATCCTCGGATCCTTTGACACAGGGGAATTCATTGTCCGCGAAGTGACCCCGCCAGGGCAGCGGCCACCGCTCGGCGGCCGACTATACCGCAGAGTTACGGATCATGAAATTCGTTATACCTATCGAAATCCCAGCCCCTGTGGGGCCGGGCTTGTCTCTTTATTTGGCGTACTTGCCGATGGTGGCCCGGGCTTCCGAAACCAGCTTGGCGCCATCGATGTTCTTGCCCTGCATTTCCTTGACCCAGTCCGACTCGACCGTGCTGGCCGTGCGGCGCCAGCGCTGCGTTTCCGCGACGTCCAGCATGGCCACGTTGTTGCCGGCCTTGACGGCCATGTCGCGACCCGTCTTGTCGCCGGCATCCATGGCACGACCGAACATGGCCGCCGTCTCGATACCGGCGTTGTCGTCGATCACCTTCTTGAGGTCGGCCGGCAGCTTGTCGTAGGCCGCGCGATTCATCACGAACGCGAAGGTCTGGGTGAACATGCCTTCGTCGATGGCAAAGCTGGTGTGGTTCTTCACCAGTTCGGGCAGCTTGATGGAAGGCGCCACTTCCCAAGGAACGGTGGCACCATCGATCACGCCCTTGGACAGGGCCTCGGTCACCGCCGGCACGGGCATGCCCACGGGCGTGGCACCCAGTTTGGTCAACATGTTGTTGATCACACGCGAACCGCCGCGGATCTTCATGCCGCGCAGGCTCTCCAGACCTTCGACCGGCTTCTTGGTGTGAAACAGGCCCGGCCCGTGGGTGTGCGCAGCCAGCAGCTTGACCGAACGGAACTCGTCAGCGGCGTTCTTTTCCACGTACTCGTGGAAGGCGCGGGAGCACTTCTCGCCACCGCCCTTGCACATGAAAGGCAGTTCAAACACCTCGGACTTGTTGAAGCGGCCCGGGGTGTAACCCAGCACCGTCCAGGTGATGTCGGCCACGCCGTCACGGGCCTGGTCGAACAGCTGAGGCGGCGAACCACCCATCTGCATGGCGTGGAACAGCTGCACCTTGATGCGGCCGTTCGATTCGGCCTCAACCTTCTTGGCCCAGGGAATGATGGCTTGGGCGGGAATCACGGCCTGCGGCGGCAGGAACTGGTGCAGACGCAGGGTGACGGTCTGCTGGGCCTGCGCCAGTCCTGGCATGGCGAGGGTGGAAAGGGCGGCCAGCGCGGCCAGGGCAGTGCGGCGGATGTAGGTCATGCGAGTCTCCTGGTCAATGGTGGTCAACGGCCCTGCGGCTGAGGCAGGCTGCGGGTTTACCCGCAACCCCGGTCACCATGGATAACCGTAAGGACTTTGAGCTTTTTGCAAGTTGTTGAAAAGCGGCATCGCCGACTTTCAGCTATGCCGCCTTGTTATGGAAAAAAGCTCCTCGACCACATTGACAGGCACGCCCCGGCCCGGAAAGCCGTCACTGAAGGCTCCACTCCACGCCGGGGGCAGGGACTTACTTCTCGTACTTGGACATCAGCGCGCGGGCTTCCGACACCAGTCGTGCGCCGTCAATACCCTTGGCACCGACCTCCTTGATCCAGTCGGACTCCACCGTGCTGGCGGTACGGCGCCAGCGTTGCACTTCCGCCAGTTCCAGCTCGGTGATCTTGTTGCCGGCCTTGGTGGCCAGGTCTCGGCCGACCTTGTCACCCTCGTCCATGGCCTTGCCGAAGAACGCCGCCGTCTCGATGCCCGAGTTGTTGTCGATGACCTTCTTGAGGTCCGCCGGCAGCTTGTTGTACGCGTTCTTGTTCATCGACAGGGCAAAGGTCGTGACATACAGACCATTGCCACCGGCGAAGGTGGTGTGGTGCTTGACCAGTTCCTGCACCTTGAGCGATGGGCCCACTTCCCAAGGGATCGTGGTGCCGTCCAGCACGCCCTTGGACAGGGCTTCGGTCACGGCCGGCACCGGCATGCCCACCGGGGTCGCGCCCAGCTTGGTCAGCATGTTGTTGACGATGCGGGTACCGCCACGGATCTTCATGCCGCGCAGGCTCTCCAGACCGGTGACCGGCTGCTTGGTGTGGAACAGGCCCGGGCCATGGGTGTGCACGGTCAGCAACTGGACATCCTTGTATTCGTCCATGGCGTTCTTCTGAACGTATTCGAACAGGGCGCGAGACGACTTCTCCGAGGACAGGCCGGTGATGAAGGGCAGCTCGAACACCTCGGTCTTCATGAAGCGGCCCGGGGTGTAGCCCAGCACGGTCCAGGTGATGTCGGCCACGCCGTCACGGGCCTGGTCAAACAGCTGGGGCGGCGTGCCACCCAGTTGCATGGCGCTGAACATCTGGATCTTGATGCGACCATTGGACTCGGTCTCGATCTTCTTGATCCAGGGCGCGATGGCCTTGGCCGGAATGGTGGCCTGCGGGGGCAGGAACTGGTGCAGACGCAGCGTCACTTCCTGTGCCAAGGCGCCAAAGCTGGCCGAAGCTGCCAATGCCAGGGTGGCGATCTTGAATTTCCATGCCATGGGATGTCTCCTGAAAAGGGTTGGAACGGGGGACACGGTCCAGCCGGCAACGACCACCGTGGACCCTGTTGGTTATTGTTTATAACCATCAAGGGAAGCTATGGACATGGGGCTTACCCTAGGTTCGCACGACTTGCATTGGTTATTATTTATAACCATAATCATCCCATCAAACCCGAGCGAGAACGCCACCATGTCCACCACCTCCTCTGCCGACCTCAGCCTGCGCCTGCATGGCGAACATTCCGAAGTCGCCGTCATTACGCTCCAGCGCGCCAAAAAGCGCAACGCCCTGAGCGACGGCCTGATCCTGGCCATCCGTGACACCTTCCAGAACCTGCCGGCCAGCGTGCGCGCGGCGGTGATTGATGGTGAGGGCGAGCACTTCTGCGCAGGCCTGGACCTGTCCGAGCTGCAGGAGCGCGACGCCAGTGAAGGCATCTTCCATTCGCGCATGTGGCACCAGGCGCTGGACTGCGTGGAGAAGGGCCGGGTGCCCGTGATTGCCGCGCTGCACGGCGCCGTGGTCGGTGGCGGGCTGGAACTGGCCAGCGCCTGCCACATCCGCGTGGCCGATGACAGCACCTTCTTTGCCCTGCCCGAGGGCACGCGCGGCATCTTCGTCGGCGGTGGCGGCTCGGTGCGCATCCCCAAACTGATCGGCGCGGCCCGCATGACCGACATGATGCTGACCGGCCGCGTGTACAACGCCGCCGACGGCGAGCGCATCGGCCTGGCGCAATACCTGGTGCCCGGTGGCACCGCGCTGGACAAGGCCCTGGAGCTGGCCACCCGCATCGCCACCAACGCGCCCATGACCAACTACGCGCTGATGCACGCGCTGCCCCGCATCGCCGAACAGCCGGGCGACCACGGCTTCTTCACCGAAGCGCTGATCTCTTCCATTGCCCAGGCCGCGCCCGAGGCCAAGGCCCGGGTACGAGCCTTTCTGGAAGGCAAGGCCGCGAAGGTCAAGAAAGACTGAGGCCGCGCTGGCCCCACAAGAAGACCCAGGAGACAACCACATGACAACCCCCCAGTACCGCCCCCTGACCTTCGGCGTGACCCAGGCCACCCTGCGCGACGGCGCCACCGGGGTGCACTACCTGGTGGCCGACCAGGCCCTGGCTCCCTACCCTGAGCGTCTGACCGACCGGCTGGTGCACTGGGCCAGGGAGCGGCCACAGCAGACCCTGTTCGCCCGACGCCAGCGCATGGCCGACGGCAGCAGCGGGGACTGGCAGAAGATCAGCTTTGCCCAGGCGCTGGACGCCGCCCGCCGCATCGGCCAGGCGCTGCTGGACCGGGGCTTGTCGGCCGAGCGACCGGTGCTGGTGCTCAGCGAGAACGATCTGGAGCACGCCCTGCTGGCACTGGGCTGCATGGTCGCCGGCATTCCCTGGTGCCCCACCTCCCCGGCCTATTCCCTCATCAGCCAGGATTTCGACAAACTCAAGCACGTCGTCAAGACCCTGACACCGGGCCTGGTGTTCGCCAGCGACGCCAACCGCTATGCACGCGCCATGCTGGCCACGCTGGGCGATGACGTCGAACTGGTCTGTACCGAAGGCACCGTGCCCGGTCGGGACACCACCTCCTTTGCCTCGCTGCTGGCCACCGAAGCCACCGCCGCCGTGGACGCGGCCATGGCCGCCACCGGCCCGGACACCATCGTCAAGTTCCTGTTCACCTCGGGCTCCACCAAGATGCCCAAGGCGGTCATCAACACCCAGCGCATGTGGTGTGCCAACCAGCAGCAGATGACGCAGTCCATGCCGGTGCTGACCGAAGGCGAACTGGTGCTGATCGACTGGCTCCCCTGGAACCACACCTTCGGTGGCAATCACAACTTCGGCATGGTGATCTTCAACGGGGGCACCATGTACATCGACGACGGCAAGCCCACGCCGGCGCTGATCGGCGAGACCCTGCGCAACCTGCGCGAAATCGCACCCACGGTGTACTTCAACGTGCCCACCGGTTTCGAGGCCATCGCCAATGCGATGAAAACCGATGACCAACTGCGCCGCACATTGCTCTCGCGCGTGCGCATGTTCTTCTACGCCGGCGCCGCGCTGGCCCAGCCGGTGTGGGACAGCCTGTTCGAGAGCGCCGAGCGCGAGGTGGGTCAGCGCATCGTCATGACCTCGGGTCTGGGTATGACCGAATCCGGGCCCTTCGGCCTGTTCGTCACCAGCCCCAACGTGAAGGCCGGTGACCTGGGTTTACCCACCCCAGGCATGGAACTCAAGCTGGTGGACATGCAGGGCAAGACCGAGGTGCGCTACCGCGGCCCCAACATCACCCCCGGCTACTGGCGCATGCCCGAGGAGACGGCCGACGCCTTCGACGAGGAAGGCTTCTTCAAGACCGGTGATGCGCTCAAGTGGATCGACGAGACCGACGTGCACCAGGGCCTGAAGTTCGACGGCCGGATCGCCGAGGACTTCAAGCTCGCCACCGGCACCTTCGTCAGCGTCGGACCGCTGCGCGGCAAGATCATTGCCGCCGGTGCGCCCTATATCCAGGACGTGGTGCTGACCGGACTGAACATGAAGGAGGTCGGCGCCATGGTCTTCCCCACGCCCGCCGTGCGCCAGCTCGCCGGCCTGCCCGCAGACGCCTCCATGCACGACGTGCTGGACGCACCCGGCGTGCTCGCCCATTTCCAGACCGTGATCGACGAACTGGCGCGCACAGCCACCGGCAGCGCCAACCGCATCGCACGCATGTGCCTGCTGGCCGACCCGCCCACGATCGACCGTGGCGAAATCACCGACAAGGGCTCCATCAACCAGCGCGCCGTGCTCGCGCACCGCGCCGACACCGTGGCCAAGCTGCACGCCGACGAGCTGCGCTACATCATCAAACCGACCGTCTGAAAGGCATCACCATGGCCAGCAAAGGCTTTTTCAACGCATTCGATGACGTGGTCATCCTCGGCGGTGTGCGCACCCCGATGGTGGACTACTGCGGCGCCCTGGGGCACGTCTCCCCCACCGACCTGGGCATCAAGGTCGCGCGCGAAGCGCTGGCCCGCACCGGTACCCAGGCCGAGGAGATCGGTTCGGTGGTCACCGGCAACATGGCGCCCGGCGACTTCGACCAGTTCTTCCTGCCGCGCCACATCGGCCTGTATGCCGGCGTGCCGGTCAACGTGCCGGCGCTGATGGCCCAACGCATCTGCGGCACCGGCTTCGAGCTCTTCCGCCAGGCCGGCGAACACATCAGCGGCGGCCTGTGCGACGCCGCGCTGGTGGTGGGCACCGAGAACATGACGCGCAACCCGATCGCGGCCTTCGACCACCGCACCGGCTTCAAGCTGGGCGCCCCGGTGGGCTTCAAGGACTACATGTGGGAAGCCCTGAAGGACCCGGCGGCCGGCATCAACATGATCCAGACCGCCGAAAACCTGGCCAGGAAGTACGGCATTACCCGCGAGTCGGTGGACGAGTTCGCCTCGGCCTCCTTCGCCAAGGCCGTGGCCGCGCAGGAAAGCGGGTTTCTGGCCGGTGAGATCGTGCCGGTGGTCACCGAGAAGTTCGAGGTCGAGGGCTACAAAGCCCGCGGCATCCGGCTGCAGGGCAAGATCTCCGAAGTGGACCGCGACACGCATCCGCGCGTATCCCCTGTGGAGGTGCTGGCCAAGCTCAAGCCCGTGTTCGAGGGCGGCGTGCAGACCGGAGGCAACAGCTCGGCCCTGGTCGATGCGGCCGCCGCTTGCGTGGTGACCTCGGGCGCCTACGCCAAGGCCCAGGGCAAGGCCCCGCTGGCCCGCGTGGTCGCAGCCGCCGTGGTGGGCGTGCCGCCCGAGATCATGGGCATCGGCCCGGCGCCGGCCATCCGCCTGCTGCTGGAGCGCACCGGCCTCAAGCTCGATGACATCGCCCGCTTCGAGATCAACGAAGCGCAGGGCGCACAGACCCTGTCGGTGGCCAAGGACCTGGGCATGGACATCGCCAAGCTCAACGTCAACGGCGGCGCCATCGCCCTGGGCCACCCGCTGGCCGCCACCGGTGTGCGCCTGAC
>JAJPEW010000143.1 GCA_021166755.1 Hydrogenophaga sp.
CAGCCGCGGCCATGTGCGCATCCGCAGCCCGCGCGCTAAGGATGCGCCGGCCATCGCGCCCAACTACCTCGCCACCGACGACGACCGCCGGGTGGCCGCCGACAGCCTGCGCGTGACGCGCCGCATCGTGTCGCAACCGGCAATGGCCCAGTACCACCCCGAGGAGTTCAAGCCTGGTCCGCAATACCAGAGCGACGAGGACCTTGCCCGACTGGCCGGCGACATCGCCAGCACCATCTTCCACCCGGTGGGCACCACCAAGATGGGGCGCGTGGACGACCCGATGGCCGTGGTCGACAGCCAGCTGCGTGTGCGTGGGGTGGCCGGTCTGCGGGTGGTCGATGCGGGCGTGATGCCCACGATCACCAGCGGCAACACCAACAGCCCGACACTCATGATCGCCGAGAAGGCGGCCCGGGCGATCCTCTCGGGTGCCTGAGCCGCGTCAGCGCAGGCGGCCGATGTAGCGGCTGCTCAGGGCATCCGGTGCGGGCTGGCCGCTCGTGGCCGGCTCGGCGGGTTCAAAGCTCGAGTCGTTGCCGGAACGAGGTGCCTTGGTCTCACGCGCGGATGTGGCTGTGGGCACCGCCAGGGCCATCAGTGTCTCGAGTCGCTCGGCCAGCGGCAGCAGATCCGTGTGCCCGTCCTGGTTGGCACTGTCCCGGGCAAACGCGATCATGGCGCGGGCGTATTCGCGGTTGCCGGCCATCCATTCGGTGTCGGTGACCCGACCGGTTTTTCGACGCAGCAGCACATGCAGGTGGGCGGCGGCCGCCAGGATTTCGCCAGAACTCATGTGGGGATCCTTTTGTCGGAGACTGCCGATGCGCAGCATTTCCCGTGCCATGGCGATGCCCGTCTGAGGGTATGTCCGGATGCACGCTGACGGTGCGTGCACTTACAGTGCCTTCACTCGCAACGGTGAGCGATCACCGTGACCGCGGGGGACCGAGGAGACAAGCCCGTCCAAAAGCAGAACAAGCGTCAAACAGCGTCCCCGAGAGATGCATCAACTTCTACCAACCGACCTTCGTGGTCGGTTTTTTTTGCCTGATCCCGCCAAGGCGCCGAACGACGGAGCAAAAAGAAAGCCACCTTGCGGTGGCTTTGGAAAGTCCTTGGAAGGACGTCGTTGGGAGACTGGTATGACCCGCTGCTGGTTCTTTGGAATATGCGGGTGATGTTCTTGGCGTCTGTGACAGCAACTGAATGCATTGTGCAGTGCGCCACGGCGTGCGGATATCCCCTGTTCACGGTACTTACCCGGGAAACGGGCGGTTTTGGGGTGAAATCATCCCCAAAATGAGGCATGGATTGCGGTCAGCCTTGCAGTTCCACCACAAATCGCGCGCCGCCGCCCTGGCGTTCCTCGCAGCGCACGGTCCCGGCATGCCGTTGGGCGATGGTCCGGACCAGCGACAGCCCCAGACCGACCCCGCCTTCGCGCTCACTGGCGCCCGGCAGGCGGAAGAACGGCTCGAAAATCCGCTCGCGGTGGCTGGCCGGCACGCCCGGTCCCTGGTCCTCCACCGCCAGACGGATCAGGGGGCCGCGCTCGGTTCGCGTGCGGCCCAGTCGCAAGGTGACCGGTGCGGGCAGGCCCGTGGCCGGGTCCCGTCCATGCCGGCGGGCGTTTTCCAGCAGGTTGCGCAGCAGCCGGCGCAGCAGGCGGGCGTGGCCCTGGACCAGCAGGGGCGCGCTGCCGTCATCGACCTGCAGTTCCGCGCCCGTGCGTGAGCACTCTTCGGCGGCCAGGCCGATCAGGTCCACCTCTTCCCTCGGTCCCAGGGCTGCCGGGTCGTCGGCGCGGGCGTCCAGGCGGCTGGCCAGCAGGATCTCGTCGATCAGCTGGTCCAGTTCTTCGATGCTGCGGGCCATCTCGGCGCGCTGGGCGACGCTGCCCGGGTCCTGCCCCATGAGTTCGAGTCCCATGCGGATGCGCGCCAGCGGGGAGCGCAGCTCGTGCGAGGCATTGGCCAGCAGCGCCTTGTGGGACAGCAGCAGGCTCTGCACGCGTTCGGCGGCGGCATTGAGTCGCTCAGCCAGAAAGGCGACTTCATCGTGTCCCTGGACGGGCAGGCGGGTGCTGAGGTCGCCGTTGCCCCAGCGCTCGACGCCGCGCTGAAGGCCTTCCAGCCGCTTGGTCAGCCGGCGGACGATCGGATAGGCGCCCAGCGCCACCGCCAGGGCCACCAGACCGAGCATCCACGCAAAACCCGGGGGGGACTGCACCCAGTCGCGTGTGCGCGAGGACGACAGAGGGCTGTTGGGCGGCCGGTTGGGGCGGGGCAGCTGGATGTATAGGGTCTGGCCGTCCTTCATCTCGACCTGGAACTCCAGGCCAGCACCCGGCACGCGCACCGCCTGCGCGGGGGCTTGCGCCAGGATGTCGCCATCGCTGTCGCGGATGATGAGGGTGCGCGCGGCGCGGTTGGTGTTCTGCTCGCGCTCCATGTCCATCGCGACCTGCCAGAGCCAGCCCACAACCAGGGTGAGCACGGCCACGGCGGCCACCACGGCCAGCCAGATGCGCAGGTACAGCTTCTGTCCGAGCAGGCTCTTCATTCCTGCTGCTTCGCAAACACGTAGCCGACGCCGCGCACGGTCAGGATGCGCTTGGGCTCCTTGCTGTCATCTTCGATGGCATTGCGGATGCGGCCGATGTGCACATCGATGGAGCGGTCAAAGGCCTCCAGCTCGCGGCCGCGCACCGCCTCCATGATCTGGTCGCGCGTGAGTACCCGGCCCGCCCGCTCGGCCATGGCCACCAGCAGGTCGAACTGGTAGGACGTCAGGTCACAGGCCTGGCCGCGCACCTGCACCATGCGGGCGTCGCGGTCAATTTCCAGGGAGCCGAAACGCAGCACCGGGGTGGTCCGCTCGGGCGAGGCGCCAGCCTCTCCCCGCCGGCGCAGGACGGCACGGATGCGGGCGAGCAATTCGCGCGGCTCGAAGGGCTTGGGCAGGTAGTCGTCGGCACCGAGCTCCAGACCGATGATGCGGTCCATCGGGTCGCCCTTGGCGGTGAGCATGAGGACGGGCACGCGGGACAGGCCGTTGGGCAGGGCCCGGATGCGCCGGCACACCTCAAGGCCATCGATGCCGGGCATCATCAGGTCAAGGATGACGAGCTCGGGTTGCAGCAGGGGCAGCTGCTCCAGGCCGCTCTCGCCGTCGCCGGCATGGGTCACCTCGTAGCCGGACTGGCCCAGGTAGGCGCTGACCATCTGGGCCAGGCGGGCGTCGTCCTCGATCATCAGCAGTCGGGAAGTCATGGCAGGCAGTGTAGCGGGGAGATATCGGCGTTTTCCATGATGCCCGGACCCTGTTACCCGCCCTTGCACCTCGCGTAAAGTTGTGTGAATGTCCACATCCCTACCCTGGTCTGCCGAAGCACCGGACTGGCCCGCCTCATCGTTTGACGCCTTGCTGACCCGATGGCAGACCCGGGATCCGTCGCGCACGCTGTTGGCCTGGCGCGACCCGGCCGACGCCGCCAGTGCCTGGCAGCGGCTGGATGTGGGCAGTTTCGCCGCCGCGGTGGAGCGCATGGCCGCCGGTCTGTATGGGCAGGGCATCGGTCAGGGCGACCGGGTGGCCTGGCTCGGGTTCAATCACCCGGGGCAGCTGGTGCTGCTGTGGGCCCTGGCCCGCCTGGGGGCGGTGTTTGTCCCCCTCAACCACCGGCTCTCGCCGGCCGAGTGGGCGGCGGTGCTCGCCGATTGCTCGCCGTGGCTGCTGGTGCATGACGCGGCCTGGGGCGAGCAGGCCAGGGCGCTGGGCGCATGGCCCGGGAGCATGGCTCGCGAACGGGTCTGTGCGGTGGATGCGCTGGCGCGGGTTTCTGCGGAGCCTGCGCCATCGCACCCCGAAGATGCCACGCAGCCGCTGCTGCTGGTCTACACCTCGGGCACCACCGGGCACCCGAAGGCCGCGGTGCATACCCAGGCCAACCTGCTGGCCAACATGGCGATCGCGGGCCAGGTGCAGGCCCTGTCGGAGCAGGATGTGGTGCTGACCGTGCTGCCGCTGTTTCATGTGGGCGGGCTGTGCATCCAGACGCTGCCGGCGCTGGCGGCCGGTGCCCAGGTGCTCCTCATGGCCCGTTTCGATCCGGGTGCCACCCTGCAATCCATCGCTCAGGACCGCCCGACGCTGACCCTGCAGGTGCCGGCCACCTTGCAGGCGCTGGTGTCGCACCCCTCCTGGTCCACCACCGATGTGTCGTCCCTGCGGGCGGTCTGGGCCGGCTCCAGTGTGCTGCCACCGGCGCCCCTTCAGGCCTTTCTGGACCGGGGTGTGCCGGTCTGCAATGTGTACGGCAGTACCGAGACCGGGCCGTTTTCGGTGGCGCTGCCGCCGGCGTTTGCGGCCAGCCATCTCGGTTCCTGCGGCTGGCCGGCACCCGGTGTGCAGGTGCGCCTGCTGGGTGTTGACGGAGGCGAGGCCGCGCAGGGCCAGGTCGGTGAGTTGTGCGTGCGTGGGCCCAACGTGGTCGCGCGCTACTGGCCCGACCGACCTGCGGTGGACACCCAGGGGTTCTTCCACTCGGGCGACCTGGCCCGGCAGGTACCCGATGGCAGTTACACCGTGGTCGGGCGGGCCAAGGACATGATCATCTCCGGCGGCGAGAACATCTATCCGGCCGAGATAGAGAACCTGCTGGTGCAGCATCCCGAGGTGGCGGAATGCGCCGTGATCGGTCAGCCGGATGCGCGCTGGGGCGAGGTGGCGGTGGCATGCGTGGTGCTGCACGAGCCGCAGGCGCCGGATGCGCAGCCGTGGACCGAGCGTGTGCAGGCGTTCCTGGACGGGCGGCTGGCCCGCTACAAGTGGCCCCGTCGCTGGGTGGCGCTGGATCGGCTGCCGCGCACCGCCCTGGGCAAGGTGCAGAAGGGCGAACTCAGGGCGCTGCTGGACGCACGGCCACCGGCGTGAAGCGCGCGGCCAGCGCGATCAGCAGCAGC
>JAJPEW010000197.1 GCA_021166755.1 Hydrogenophaga sp.
CCAGGTCGGCACCCCGTTATGCCTGACGACCATAGCAAGTTGGTCCCACTCCTTCCCATCCCGAACAGGACAGTGAAACGACTTTGCGCCGATGATAGTGCGGATGCCCGTGTGAAAGTAGGTCATCGTCAGGCTCTTACATCCCCCTCAACCCCCACCTCACACCTCGTGAGTGGGGGTTTTGGCTTTGTATGGCTGGGTGGGAATGACGACGCAGAATTCAGGTGTTCAGAATGAGCGAGCCCTCCTGACGGAGCGCGCCAGAGCCCTGCAGGTCGTTCAACAGGTTCTTCAGCCAGTTCTCTGTGTTGTCCGATGGCATGTGGGCGGCAAGATAGGGCGTCACTTCCGCCCACCGGTGGAGATCCTGAAATTCGATCTGTTGCCACTCCAGAAGCCGGTATTTGATCAATACCTTCAGGGCGTACCGCAGGTGGGCAGTCGGATTGCTCTGGAACTGCGCCAATCGGCTGGCTGCTCGATCCAGTGCCGCGGATACATCCGTGAACACGCTTCCGTGACCCGGGATCACCACGGCGGGTCTTAGGTTTCGGATCAGCTCCAGCGTGACCGACACATCGTCAAAGGCCTGTTCACCTTCCAGTTCAGGGAAAACAACGCCAAAGCCATTTTCCCAAAGTGCATCGGCGGAAATGAGACAGCGGTGATCGGGCTGAAAAAGGACGACTGAATGGGGGTCATGTCCAGGAGCTGCATGTATTTCCCAAGCCCAGTCACCCAGTTCGATGGTGGCTCCCGGTAACAGCCGTTGATGGGCAGCGAACGGGGGACACTCCTGTCCGGTGGGTTGATAGGTCAGCGCTACCGGGTCCCATTGCTGTACGGCCTCCCATTGTCCGGGTGGAATCCAGATCCTTGCGTCAGGGTAGTGTTCCGCAAGAAGGGCATTGCCGCCGCAGTGGTCGCTGTGGAGGTGGGTATTGACGATGTGATTGAGGGGCCGCCCATTAAGCGCATGACGGACCAGCGACAAGGTTTGTGATGCGTGAGCCCCGTAGCCGGTGTCGACCACAGCGGTCGGGCCCTTTTGCCCCACGAATACCGAGTTGTTGGCCGACAGCCAACCCCTCTCCAGGAACTGGATGCCCAGGGTGGACAGGGTGGCCGCTATGGTTGCGGTGCTCATTGGGTGGTGGCCGGGCGCAGAGCGCGTCGCAGGATCTTGCCCACGTTCGTCTTCGGAAGCTCATCGCGAAACTCGATGTACTTCGGGCGTTTGTAGCCAGTGAGGTTGTCGTGGCAGAAGCGGGAGACATCTTCTTCCCGGAGAGTCGGGTCGTTGCGAACCACGAACAGTTTGACAGCTTCACCCTGGCGTTCGTCCGGAATGCCCACCGCTGCGCATTCGAGCACGCCGGGACAAAGAGACACCACGTTTTCCAGTTCGGTGGGAAACACATTGAATCCGGAGACCAGAATCATGTCTTTCTTCCGATCGACGATCCTGGTGAATCCGTTTCCATCCATGATGCCAATGTCACCCGTTCGCATGTACCCATCGGCAGTAAAAGCGCGCGCAGTTTCCTCAGGCTGCAGATAGTAGCCTTGCATCACATTGGGGCCTTTGATGCAGATCTCGCCGGACTCACCCAAGGGGAGGGATCGACCGTCCTCATCCTTGATGGCAACGTCGATCCCAGGCAGGGGAACACCGATGGTGCCGCTGAACTCACGGGCGGTGACGGGGTTGTTGGTGCCGATCGCACAGGTTTCGCTCATGCCCCAGCCCTCCACCATGGCACAACCGGTGACTGCCAGCCACTGCTTCGCGGTGCCCTCCGAGGCGGCCATGCCACCCGCCTGGCTCAGCACCAGAGAAGAGAAGTCCACCTGACGGAAACGGGGGTGTTGCAACAAGGCGTTGAAAAGCGTGTTGACGCCGGGAAGGAGATGGAAGGGGCGCGCCTTGAGCGTGTCGACAAAGCGGTCGAGATCCCGGGGATTGGGTACCAGGGTCATGTGGGCACCCCACCGGATGGTCAGAAGACCCAGCGTTAACGCGAAGATGTGGTACAGCGGAAGTGCCGCAATCGAGTTGGTTTTGCGCATGTCCCCCAGCTTGGCCAGAGCAGGAGAAAACCACGTCTCCGCCTGCAAGATGGCCGCAATCACATTGCGGTGTGTCAGAACCGCACCTTTGGACAAGCCGGTTGTGCCGCCCGTGTATTGAAGGAATGCAATGCTGGAGCCGACGGCCTGGCCAGGCTTGAGTGAGAGACGGTCGCCTTCGGTGAGAGCCGTGCGGAAATCCACGATGGTGCGATCACCCAGTGGGCCCCTGTAGGGGAGCCGGTAGGAAGGAACCATCTTGGCGAGGTGTCGGACGGCAAAAGAGATCCAGCGTCCGTACCAGAAACCGAGCAGATCCCCCATGCTGGCCACCACGACGTGCCTGAGCGCTGTGTGATCAATCACTTCGGACAGTGTGGCGACGAAGTTTTCAAGCACGATGATCGCGTCGGCTCCCGAATCACGCAGCTGATGCTCAAGCTCCCGCTCGGTATAGAGCGGGTTGACATTGACCACGGTATAGCCGGCGCGCAGGATCGCCGCCATGGCCACCAGAAACTGAGGCACATTGGGCAGCATGACGGCGACCCGCGCGCCGGGCTCCAAGCCCCGGGCTTGCAACCATGCCCCGAGAGCGGCACTGTGTCGATCGAGTTCACCGTAGCTCATCCAGCAGTCCATGCAGACAGACACCGGTTCCCGCGCGTTTTTGCGAAAGGACTCTTCCAGCAGGGCACTGAGGCTGGGGTAGGTGTCGGGATCAACGTCGTGGGCGACGCCTGCGGGGTACTGAGACAACCAGGGACGGTTCATGGCGATTCGATGGAGTGGACTCGACACCGATTCTGGACACAGCGCGCCCGGCCTGAACAGCGGGACAGCCCTAAGAGGTGTCACTCAGGGCACAGACAAAGCGGGCAGTCAGGCCAGGGCAGATGACAGGGCATCCGCCGCACGCGCCTCAGAGTCGTCAAACAAGCGGCGGATCCATGCGGACTCGCGGGACTGAATGGACGCGAGGAAGCCGTCGGTATCGGCCATGCCTGCAAAGGCATCGAACCCTCTCTCCAGGAAACCCTGCAAATCGCCCATGCCTGCAGCGGCGGCCGGCTTTCGCATCATGCGCAAGGCCATCCGCAAGGAGCGCAGGCGCGTGAGTCTTTGCAGTTCCCGGCCCATGTGCATCACCACCGCCAGTTGACGCTCCCTGGCTGGCACCTGCGCGGTACGTCGCCAAGCCTGGACGTAGCGCAGGGCGGCATGAGTGGCCTCGGGCAGTTGCAGCCAGTGCAGCGCCATGGCGTGATCGAGGCGCTCGGTCAGGGCATGGGTCTGTGCCAGATCGACGGCCAGAGTACCGACCGCCTCGGGGAACAGGCGTTCGATGGCGCCGGCAATGCGCCCGAACTGGGCATCCCGTTCGGCAAAGTCATGGGCTCCGTACAACTCGTCGAGAAAGAACGAGGCGGCTGGTGCATGTCCCGGATCGGCCAGGTGGTCGGCGTAGGTGTGTCTGAACCGGCGGGCCTGAAGCTGCTTGATGGCCAAAACAGCCTGTTCGACGACAGGGTCTGTCAGCCCGTGGCGCAGGTGATCGACCTCTGCGAGGCAATCACGGATTTGTTGCGCGGTGCCCGCCGGCAGGGAAAACTTCATGAGACCAGTGTAAAAAATGCTGAGGGACTGCGTCTTGGCGAAGCCCTCTAGCCGAGCAATGCTTTGGGAGTGGGCGCTGTGCGATAGTGGCGCCATGAAGGACGATGCATTCCCCGGTACCGCTTTCTCCCGCCTGGCCCGCCTGCAGCAGACACTGGTGATCACCTGGGGCCTTGTTCTTCTGGTCTGGGTGACCTGGAGTGCGCCACGGTCGTTTGGGCTGTGTGTGGCAGGCGGGTCGCTGTTGCTTGGGGGACACGCCCTGATTCTCGCCATGGAGCTGGCGTGCAGAGTCAAGGCCGGCGGGGATGAAGCCGGAACGCAGCCTCGGGCGGGCGAGCTCTGGCGGGCCTGGTGCCATGAGAGTTGGCTGGCGGTGAGGGTGTTTGCATGGCAGCAACCATTTCGCTGGAGGTGCTGTCCGGACACCACCGAGCAGAACCATGAGGGAGGACCCGCTGTGGTGATGGTGCATGGCTTCGTCTGCAACCGGGGTTTCTGGTTGCCCTGGTTGACGGAACTGAGACGCCGACGGATACCGTACGTCACCGTTAACCTGGAACCGGTGTTCGGTTCCATTGACGACTACATCCCGCTCCTCGATGCCGCTGTCAGGAAGGCATGGGCGCTGACCGGGCAAGCGCCCGTGATCGTCGGGCACAGCATGGGTGGACTGGCCATCCGTGCCTGGCTGGCGTCGGCGTCGGACCACGCGTCGCGGGTTCGGCGGGTGGTGACCATCGGGAGTCCCCATGCGGGGACCTGGCTGGCTCGCTGGAGCCGTGTGCCCAATGGCATGCAGATGCGACGTCATGGCCGCTGGCTGGCCGAGCTGACACATCGTGAACATGCCCTGCGCGGAGCCGCGGCCTATTCTGGCTTCACCTGCTGGTACGCCAACACCGACAACATCGTGTTCCCGGTGGCGACCGCCACGTTACCGGGGGCCGACAACCGTCTGGTGCGCGGCGCTCCGCACGTCGGCCTGGCCTATGAACCCGGGATCCTGTCCGACGTCATCGAGCAGCTGGGTCATGGGCCAGACCGCTGACGCTCAGGTCTTGCCCTGCAAAACGCCTCGGCGGACCTGGTCAAGCTCCATGGTTTCGAACAGTGCCTTGAAGTTGCCTTCGCCGAAGCCGTCGTTGCCCTTGCGCTGGATGAACTCGAAGAAGATCGGTCCTAGCTGGTTCTCGCTGAAGATCTGAAGCAGCAGTTCGCCAGGCTGTCCGTCGACGAGGATGTTGCGCTGCTTGAGCGCCTCAAGGTCCTCCCCATGGTTGGGAATGCGCTTGGGCAGCAGCTCGTAGTAGGTCTCGCTGGTGTTGAGCAGCTTGATGCCGTTGAGTTCCAGGGCGTCGACGGTCTCGTAGAGATTCGTGGAGCCCAGCGCAATGTGCTGGATGCCTTCGCCGTGGTAGCGGTCGAGGTATTCCTGGATCTGGCCAGCCTTGTCGTTGCCTTCCTCGTTGATCGGGATGCGGATCTTGCCGCACGGGCTGGTCATGGCCTTGCTCTTGATGCCCGTCTGCTGACCTTCCAGGTCGAAATAACGGATCTCGCGGAAGTTGAAGATGCGCTGGTAGAAGTCGGCCCACTCGGCCATCCGTCCCCGGTGCACGTTGTGCGTGAGGTGGTCGATGTAAGTCAGTCCGTGACCGGCGGGGTAGAGTTCGGCCCCGGGCAGCGGATAGAAATCGACGTCGTAGAAGCCGATGTTGCCGATGTCGCCTTCTTTGGCGCCGTTCTTGCCGCGCCACTTGTCGATGAAGTAGATGATCGAATCGCCAATGCCCTTGATGGCGGGGATGTTCAACTCACCCGGGCCGGCGGCGTGGGCGTACCCCCAGGCGCCCATCGAGATGGCCCGCTCGTAGGCGGCCTTGGCATCCTGGACACGGAAGGCGATGGCGCAGACGCTGGGGCCGTGCAGGCGCGCGAAGCGCTGGGCGAAGCTGTCGGGCTCGGCGTTGATGATGAAGTTGATCTCGCCCTGGCGGTACAGCGTCACGTTCTTGTGCCGGTGGCGGGCAATCGCACGGAAACCCATGCGCTCGAACAGCTGGCCCATGGCCACGGGATCGGGGGCGGCGTACTCGATGAACTCGAAGCCGTCGGTGCCCATGGGGTTCTCCCAGCCCTGGAAGGCGCGGGCGGCGGTCTCGGGCAAAGCTGCGTTCATGGCGGTCTCCTGAATGTGTGGGATGGTCGAAGCGCCACTGTATCGGCGCAGCATGTCACGAATGCTGCGTTTTGGGGCGCGCCGTTTGTCCGAAATGCAAATTTCCTGCAGAATGTCAGGCATGCAAGCACTGGACAAGCTGGATCGACACATTCTGCGCAGCCTTCAGGCCGACGGTCGGGCGACTTACGACCAGATTGCCGAACAGGTGGGCCTGTCGCCCAGCGCTGTGCTGCGACGGGTGCGGCGCCTGGAAGAGGTGGGCGTGGTCGACCGCTATGTGGCGCTGGTGCGACCGGAGTCGGTGGGACTGGGGCTGACGGCCTATGTGAACGTACGCCTTGAAAAACACAGCGGGACGGCCAAACGCAACCCGATGGACGAGTTCCGGGCCAGCGTGGCGGCCTGGCCCGAGGTGGTGGAATGCGTGGCGCTCACGGGGGAAATGGATTACCTGTTGCGCCTGGTGGTGGCCGACATGGCCGCCTATTCGCGCTTCATGATGGATACCCTGCTGCGGCATCCCAGTGTGCAGGACTGCAAGACCAGTTTCGTCATGGATCGGGTCAAAAGCACCACGGCATTGCCGGTCTGACCGGCGGTCACGCCAGGCCGGCCGGCTTGGTCGGGACATGTCACCGAGGCTCCTTCTGTCGGAAAAGTCTCGGAAATGTCCGGATTCCTGGGCGGGTGTGACTTGTGTTCCTAGGGAAAACCCGTACATTTACGCCATGTTTGATCCTTTGCAATGGCTCAGGTCCCTGGTGGCGGGTGCACGTGCGCGTCCCGAGGCGGTCGATGTGGCCTCTACCCAGCCGCCAGCGTCCTCCGCTGCCGGTGCGGTGGTGCCCATCCGTTCGATGGGGCCCGGGCATTTGCGGCGGATCGAGGCCCACCTGTTGGCGCTCGACCCGCGCGACCGTTACCTGCGCTTCGGGTACCCGGCCACCGATGAGCAAATCCGCCGCTATGTGGCCAGCCTGAACTTCGACCGAGACGAGTTGTTCGGTATCTTCAACCGGCGGCTGGAGCTGATCGCCATGGCTCACCTGGCCTTCGCCATGGACGCCACGTGCAGCAGTTGTGCGGAGTTTGGTGTGTCCGTGGCGAAATCGGCCCGGGGGCGTGGCTATGGCAGCCGTCTGTTCGAGCGGGCCGTGATGCATGCGCGCAACGAGGGCGTCAAGCTGCTGTTCATTCATGCGCTCAGCGAAAACACGGCCATGCTCAAGATTGCGCGAAATGCGGGCGCCATCGTTGAGCGTGACGGACCCGAGAGCGAGGCCCACCTGCGCCTGCCACCCGCCGACTTCGACTCGCGCGTGACCGAGCTGATCCGGGAGCAGGTGGCGGTGACCGACTACCACCTGAAAGCGCAGGCGCGGCAGTTCTGGGGAGCATTGGCCCTGCTCCAGGAAATCCGCCAGGGGGTGCGCGACTCCCGGGATCGCGTGCGGGGTTGAGTCCTGCCGACGGGCGGGCATCCGTTGACCGGTTTTGATACGGTCACGTTGATGAGGTATCCTTTGATGCTGTCACAACCAACCTTTTCCCTCAGTGGCCGACAACCCTCCCAGTACGGGGCCGCAGCGTAGCCTGCGGCATGAAGACAAGCGTGGATTCCTGCAAAAGCTGGCGGAGTTCATCCACCCGGGTCCGGATTCCAAGGACGAGCTGATCGAAACGCTCGCCGACGCGGAAGACAACAACATCATCGATGCCGAGTCGCGCGTCATGCTTGAAGGCGTGATTCGCATCGCCGAGATGACGGCGGGTGATGTCATGGTGGCGGCTCCCCGCATGGACGTCCTGAACATTGACGCCCCGTACGATGAGCTGCTGCACATCGTCATCGACACTGCGCACTCCCGATTCCCGGTGTACGAAGGTGAGCGGGAGAACATCATCGGCATCCTGATGGCCAAGGATCTGCTCAAGCTGCAGCGGGCGCCGGAACTCAATATCCGCGCCTTGCTGCGACCCGCCACCTTTGTGCCCGAGAGCAAAGGCCTGAACGATCTGCTGCGGGAGTTCCGCGGCAACCGCAACCACCTGGCGATCGTCATCGACGAGTTCGGCCGAGTGGCGGGGCTGATCACCATCGAGGATGTGCTGGAGGAGATCGTCGGCGAGATCGAGGACGAGTTCGACGTGGCCGAGGACGAGGGCGATATCTTCGCCCTGGCCGACAGCACGTGGCGGGTGAGCGGCGACACGCCTGTGGAACGCATCAACGAATCTTTCGGCGTGCGTTTGCCCGAAGAGGACTTCGACACCATCGGCGGCCTGATTGCCCACAACATGGGCCATGTGCCCAAGCGCGGCGAGCAGCACGACATGGACAGCCTGCGCTTTGTCGTGCTGCACACCAAGGGCGGCGCCGTGAAATGGTTCAAGGTGATGCCTGTCGCGACCGACGCCGGCTGACATGCGCAGCCTGTTCGGCAACCTGCACCCGGCGTCCAGCTTCGGTCCGCTGAGCGGTCGGAACACAAAAGCCCATGGGCCTGCGCGGGGCTGGGTCTGGTTCGTGCTGTGTGTGGTGGCGGGCTGGTTGCAGGCGGTGTCTCTGGCCTGGCCCTTTCGCCAATGGGTACCTCCCGGGTTTTCGGCGGGTGAGCCGGTGGGCTGGCTGCAGGTGCTGTCCCTGGCCGTGCTGGCCCTAGCCTGGCGGCACAGCCGTGGAGCGGGACAGGCGGCCTGGCGTGGCTGGGTGTTTGCCACGGCATGGCTGTCGGGCACCTTCTGGTGGCTGTTCATCTCCATGCATGTCTATGGCGGGCTGGCGGCCCCGCTGGCGGTGCTGGGTGTGCTGGCGCTGGCAGGGTTCCTAGCGCTGTATTACGCGGTGGCTGCCTTGCTGATGTGCAAGGTGGCGCCCCGCAGCCCCTTGGGGCAGGCGCTGGTGTTCGCGGCGGTCTGGACGCTGGCGGAACTGATGCGCGGGCGCTGGCTGACCGGCTTTCCCTGGGGGGCTGGTGGCTATGCGCACGTCGATCTGCTGTCGGCCTGGGCACCTTGGGTCGGGGTGTACGGCATGGGGGCGATCGCTGCCCTGTGCGCCTATGGTCTGGCGCTCCTGGTGGAGACAGTTCGGGAGCGGCTTCGCCGGTCGGCAAAGCCGGTTTGGTCAGCTGGCAGGTGGGTGAACCTCGGTGGATGGGTGGCCTTGCTGGCGCTGGTCGTGATTGTGGCGACAGGCCCCCTGGCTTCCGAGCAGGACACCCGCAGCACCGGCGGCCTGCGCGTGTGGCTGCTGCAAGGCAACATTCCCCAGGATGAAAAGTTCGTGCCCGGCAAAGGCGTGGCACTCGCGCTGGACTGGTACCCGCGGCAGGTGGCCCAGGCTGTGCGACAGGACGGCACGGGGCCTGATCTGGTCGTCGCGCCCGAGACGGCGCTGCCCTTGTTGCCGCAGCAACTCGGGGCCGATTTCTGGGAGCCCCTGCTGTCGGTCATCGACGGCAACGGACAGCGCAAGACGGCCGCGTTGCTAGGCCTTCCCCTGGGCTCTTTTGAGCAGGGTTACACCAACTCGGCCTGGGGCATTGCGCCGGCCATGGTGCGCGGACGCGAGGGCTTTCCGGGTGACCGCTTTTTCCGCTACGACAAGCACCATCTGGTGCCGTTCGGCGAGTTCATCCCCCCGTTTCTTCGCTGGTTCACCAACCTGATGCACATTCCGCTGGGCGACTTCAGCCGGGGTGCTGTCGTGCAGCGGCCCTGGCACTGGGCTGGACAGCGGATTGCCCCCAACATCTGCTACGAGGATCTGTTTGGCGAGGAGCTGGCTGGAGGATTCGCCGACGTGGCGACTTCGCCTACGGTGCTGGTCAATCTGAGCAACATCGGCTGGTTCGGCGACAGCGTGGCCATCGACCAACACCTGCAGATCTCGCGCCTGCGCGCCCTGGAACTGGGTCGGCCCATGGTGCGCGCCACCAACACCGGTGCGACGGCGGTGATCAACCACCGTGGTGAGGTGACTGCTGCCCTGCCCAGGCTCGTGCGTGACCGTCTGGAGGCCGATGTCGAAGGCCGGGACGGGCGCACCCCCTATGCACGATGGGCCTCGCGCTGGGGGCTGGCCCCCGTCTGGGCTTTGTGCCTGCTGGTGATCTTCGCGGCTGCGCTCGCGCGGCGTGTCTCACAGGCTCGTCCGCACCCGTAAAATCAACGGTTTGCGCCGGCTTGTCCGGTTGTGCTCCCCCCATTCACACGGGCCGGCCTTGTCGCCGGTTCGCCTGCCCATGTTGACCTTCCAGCAAATCATCCTGACCCTGCAGTCCTATTGGGACAAGCAGGGGTGCGCGCTGCTCCAGCCTTACGACATGGAGGTCGGCGCCGGCACCAGCCACACAGCCACCTTCCTGCGCGCCATCGGTCCGGAACCCTGGAAGGCCGCCTACGTGCAGCCCAGCCGCCGCCCCAAGGACGGCCGCTACGGCGAGAACCCCAACCGCCTGCAGCACTACTACCAGTACCAGGTGGTGCTCAAGCCCGCGCCGAGCAACATCCTGGAGCTGTACCTGGGCTCGCTCGAAGCCCTGGGCTTCGACCTGAAGAAGAACGACATCCGCTTTGTCGAGGACGATTGGGAAAACCCGACGCTGGGCGCCTGGGGGCTGGGCTGGGAGGTCTGGCTCAACGGCATGGAGGTGACGCAGTTCACCTATTTCCAGCAGGTCGGCGGCATTGACTGCAAACCCATCACCGGCGAGATCACCTACGGCCTGGAGCGCCTGGCCATGTACCTGCAGGGCGTGGAGAACGTGTACGACCTGGTCTACGCGCCCGGCCTGAAGTACGGTGATGTGTTCCACCAGAACGAGGTGGAGCAGTCGACCTACAACTTCGAGCATTCGGACGCCGACTTCCTGTTCACCGCCTTCGGTGCGCACGAAAAGCAGGCCAAGTACCTGATGGAGCAGCAACTGGCGCTGCCGGCCTACGAGCAGGTGCTCAAGGCCGCCCACACCTTCAACCTGCTCGATGCCCGAGGTGCCATCAGCGTGACCGAGCGGGCCGCCTACATTGGCCGTAT
>JAJPEW010000240.1 GCA_021166755.1 Hydrogenophaga sp.
CCGCCGCGCTGCCCCAGTGAACCACCCGCCGACCAGGATGACCACCATGAACACACCCGCGACGCTGCCGATCGAAGGGCTGGAGACCGTCTACGACGCGCTGGCCCAGGCCATCGACCAGGCCGGTCCCGACAAGACCGAACTCTTTCTCGTCAAGCTCGCCCTGCTCAATGCCCAGGCACTGGCGGACGCCGGGCTTTTCCAGCAACATCTGCAGGCCGCACTGCAAGACCTCTGAGCGGGCGGGAGCTAGTCTGGTTGGGTGTTTGGGGTCAGGCCATCAGCGCGGCTCTGGCAACAGAGATGGAACAGAGATGGCGATGCCACTGGTATGGCATGCTTGGGTCACGGCCATGAGGCTCGCCATTGATGCCCCATCCTTCCATGATCGTTCTGTACCACTGCGTCAGCGCCCGGTCCTTGCGTCCCCTGTGGATGCTGGAGGAACTCGGGCTGCCCTACGAGCTGCGCATGCTCCCGTTCCCGCCCCGCATGCACGCCCGGTCCTACCTGGATCTGAACCCGCTGGGAACGGTGCCCCTGCTGGAAGACGGCGCCACGCGAATGACCGAATCGGCGGCGATGTGTCATTACCTGGCCGCGCGCCACAGCCCGGGCGTGCTGGACGTGCCCGTTCACGAGTCGGCCTATGGCGCCTACCTGAACTGGCTGCACATGAGCGACGCCACGCTGACCTTTCCGCAGACGCTGGTGCTGCGCTACACCCATTTCGAACCACCCGAGCGCCAGCAACCCCAGGTGGCTTCCGACTATGCGCGGTGGTTTCTGGCCCGGTTGCGCGCCGTGGACGCCGCTGTGCAGCACAACGACTACCTGTGTGCGGGCCGTTTCACCGCCGCTGATGTGGCCGTGGGGTACGCATTGCTGCTGGCGCGCCACCTGGGGCTGGATGCCCAGTTCACACCGGCGGTTGCCGCGTATTGGAAACGGCTGCAGGATCGTCCGGCCTTGCTGCGTGCGCTTCGCGTGGAGCAAGAGGCGGCTCAAGCGCAAGGCGTGGATCCCACGCCCTCGCCTGACCTGCGGTTCTGAGCGTCCGCATCCTCAACGCAATGCCACACGGACCTACAGGTGGAAATGCCCTGCGGCTTCGGGCTGGTAGAGCACTTTTTCGATCCGGACGCGGCGGGTTCGATCGGTGATGCGCCAGTCGAAGGCATCGCCTTCCTTGTAGCCCAGGATCGCGGTGCCCATGTCGGAACAGACCGACAGCTTGCCGGTGCCTTCATCCGCGTCGTCCGGGTAGACCAGTGCCACTTCCAGGGCCTCGTCGTCCAGACGCACCAAGGCCTTGGAGTTCATCGTGACGACATCCTGCGGCACCAAATGAGGATCGACGACGATGGCCCGTTCGATCTCGTGCTCAAGATCGAACGCGGCTTCGGGTTGCTCGACCGCGAGCAGGGTGGTGAGCCGGACCTTGTCGATTTCGGTGATATGGATGTGGGTGGTGTGATCGGCGGGGTTCTCGCGAAGGAACCGACGGTAGCGCTCCGAAGTCATCGCCAGCGACTTCAGGGCAGGTGTCTCCCTTTCCAGCAGGAAGCCACAGCGCTCGAAGGCCTTGAGTGAACGGACGTTTTCCGCATGGATCTTGGCGATGAGCCTGTCGGCGCGCATGTCAAAGAACGCGAGCTTCATGCCTTCGCGGATGGTGCTCGCTCCGAGCCTTCGGCCCCAGTTGTCCCGGTTGCCAATGACCAGGACCATTTCGCAGTGCGGACCTGTCTTGACCAGACGCACAAAGCCCACGGGAATGTCGTCCCGGTCGTAGGCCATGAAGAAGCGGCCACCCTGATTGAACAGGTGGGTCAGGGTGGGCAAATGGACACGGGAGACCACCTGTTCGATGAACCGGGAAACATGGCGCGAGTCGCTGAGGTAGCGGGTGACGGATTCGTCTTCCAGCCACTCCATGAGTGTCAGGGCGTCTGCCCGAGTGATCTCGGGACACAGGGATATGAAAGGCTGGCTCATCTTCACCACACTTGGCTGCAAGAATGAAAGCCTTCCATGGGGCGGCCATGACGGTTCTTTCGGCGGACGACCTGATTCTAGGGCAGTGTCTCCCTGGCCGGTCAAGGCGCTGCGAAACCCTTGTGCTTCTTGCGGCCAGTCCTGAGGGTCGGTGTGCCGCCGTCTGTCTGAGCCAGAATAGGGCATGTCGCGGCGATCTATGTTCTTGTCCCTGGGCGCACTGCTGGTTGCGCTGTCACTGGTTCTGTTGGCTTGGTGGGGCTGGCGTGCGCCACAGGCACCGTCCATCCAGGTCAGTATGAAGCCGCTGGTGCGGACCCTGCAGTTCGCCGCGCGCGTGACCACCCTCTCCCGCGTCGAAGTCGGCAGCACCTTGACGGGCCGGGTCAATGAGGTGGTGGTGAGCGAGGGCGCCCAGGTGGCTGCCGCAGACGTGCTGATCCGGCTGGACGGGCGGGAACTGCAGGCCGCCCTGGCACAGGCCGAGGCCAATGAACGGCAGGCCCAGGCGCGGCTGGACGGTCTGCGCAGCACCGGCCGACTGGCCGCTCAGGCGAACGTCACCCAGGCGGAATCCGTGCTGGTGGCGGCCCTGGCCGATCTCAATCGTACGCAGGGGCTGGTGGGGCAGGGCTTCCTCAGTCAGTCCCGCCTGGATGAGGCCCGCCGTGCCGTGGCCGTG
>JAJPEW010000254.1 GCA_021166755.1 Hydrogenophaga sp.
GCCTGCGGATCGCCTTCCTGCGCCAGTCGCGAGAGTGCCGGCCCCCCCGGATAGCCCAGGCCCAGCAGCTTGGCGGACTTGTCGAAGGCCTCGCCCGCCGCATCGTCGATGGTTTCCCCGAGCAGCTCGTAGCGCCCTACCCCGTCGACCCGCATGAGCTGTGTGTGTCCGCCCGACACCAGGAGGGCCACGAAGGGAAACTCCGGCGGGTCGGTGCTGAGGAACGGCGACAGCAGGTGGCCTTCGAGGTGATGAATGCCGATGACCGGCTTGTCCAGGGCCATGGCCAGTGCGCAGGCCACCCCGGAGCCCACCAGCAGCGCCCCGGCCAGGCCCGGGCCGCGCGTATAGGCCACGGCATCGACGGCGGACAGGTCCAAGCCCGCCTGTGCCATGACCTCGTCGGTCAGGGGAAGCACCCGCCGGATGTGGTCCCGGCTGGCGAGTTCGGGCACCACGCCACCATAGGCTTGGTGCATGGCAATCTGGCTGTGCAGCGCATGACCGAGCAGGCGTGGAGTGGCATGGCCGCTGGCATCGACCAGCGCCACACCGGTTTCGTCGCAGGAGGATTCAAAGCCCAGGATCAGCATGGCCCGGAGTGTACGTGGCGGGCCAAGACCCTGCCCGGCTCAGCTCAGGGGATGCCGCGCCAGCCTGGCCGGATCGGGGATGGTGATTTCGCGCTTGTCGATCACGATCAGTCCCTGGCTCTCCAGCTCATGCAGAACACGCGAAAAGTACTCCGGCGTCATGGACAGACGGGACGCAATCGCGGCCTTGCTGACCGGCAGGACCACGCTGGCGGCCTCGGCCGCTCCTTCCCGGGCGTCTTCGGGCAGATCGCGCAACAAATAGCCGATCACGCGCTCCATGCCGCTGTGCAGGGCGTAGGCCTGCACGTCATTGACGAGGCCGTGCAGGCGGCGTGACAGGCCGGCCAGCATGCGCATGCAGAAGCGCGGGTCGCGCTCGGCCTCGCGCATGACCGCGTCCCGGGAGACGCTCAGCAGCAGGGTGTCGGTCAGGGCCTGGGCGCCGATGATGTAGGGGCGCTCCAGGAACATCAGGGCCTCGGCGAAGCTGTTGCCTGGCCCGATGATCTCGATGATCTTTTCCTGCCCTTGGGGCGAAATGGCAAACAGCTTGACCTGCCCACTGACGGTGACGTGGAACTCGGTGCAGGGTTCCCCGATGCGGAACACATCCTCGCCCCGGGCCAGTCGGCGCAGGCGCGAGCCTTCGGCCAGACGCTGAAGCTCGGGCTTCTGCATCTCCTGGAAGAGGGGCAGGAGTGACAGGTAGCGGGGAAGATCGAACTGGGACAGATCCATGGGAGCCTGCGGTGAGCCGGAAACACCGCGACTCTAACCGTTTTGCCACATGCGCTCTGCATCAATGCAGGGCGGCGCGCATGAAACGCGCATGAATGGCCGCCAGGCGGTGCACCAGATCCTGTGGGCGGTGCACCATCACATAGCCGTTCTGCCCGAACAGCATGGGCAGATAGTCATGCGCCTGGTCGTCGATGGTGATGCACAGCGGCGTGAGTCCGGCTGCCCGTGCGGCCTGGACGGCATGGCGAGTGTCTTCCAGTCCGTAGCGACCTTCGTAGATGTCCAGATCATTGGGCTTGCCATCGGTCAGGATGAGCAGCAGGCGCTGGCGTTCGGGCCGGGTCTGCAGCCGCCGCGTGGCCAGCCGGATGGCTGCGCCCATGCGGGTGTAGTAGCCCGGTTTGATGGCACCGACACGGTCGCGTGTGACGGCACCCCATGCCTCGTCGAAGCCTTTGAGGTGGTGCATGCGCACGTTCTGGCGCCGCACCGATGAAAACCCCAACATGGCAAACGGGTCGCCACTGGCATGCATGGCCTCGCCGAACACGTACAGAGCGTCACGGATCACGTCGATAACACGGGCATCCGGGGTGGCGTAGGCATCCGTGGACAGGGAGAGATCGGCCAGCAGGAGGGTCGCCAGGCTGCGCTCGGACTGCACCTGCCGCAGGAACACGGGCGGGCTTTCGGAGCGGCCCGCCTGTCTCGACGCCCGGCCTTCGACCTGGTAGCGCACGTAAGCATCCAGGTCAATGTCGTCACCATCGGTCTGGGCGCGCAGGCGGCCCCGGCCTGCGCGCAGGATTTCCAGCCGACGCCGCACCCGGCGGGCCGTGCTGCGCAATGCCACGGGCGGTACAAAGGGCTGTGCCGGCACCGCTACCAGCGTTTGCGCCGAGCAGTGTCCCGGCAAGAGCGTCTGCTTGCGCCAGTCCCACTCGGGCAGCACTTCGCCCGGACCCAGAGGGCGGTCATCGGCGGCCGCGCTGGGCAGGTCCAGGTCGAACTTCACCCGGGATGCGGTGGTCTGGCCATCGGGAGCGATGGCTAGCACGTCCATGTCGTCGGCAACGCGTGACGCATCGCTGTCCGGATCGTCATCACTGGCGCGGTTGACCTTGATGAACTCCCCCCATGACAGGATGGACTCGGCCCGGAAGAACATCATCAGGGGTGCGCGGTCGCGTTCGTCGGTGACCGTCTCGGCACGGCGCCGCCTCCGGCTGTCTGCCGGCGCCCTGGTCTGGCCAGCTTCGGGTTCATCGGAATCGCTGACCGGGCGGGACACCGCAGGCGCAGCTGCTGCCTGGACATCCAGCCAGAGCCAGACCGGTGCCACGTCCTGCGGGGTCAAGGCGGAATGCCCCCCCGGCAGCTGGCCGTGGAGGGCTTGCCTGACCAGACGCTCGGCCTGTGCCTGGGCGCCACGCAATCGCCCGGGATCGGGCCGTTGGCTCAGGTGGGCCAGAACCAGTTCGCGATGGCGTGACACCAGCCCGGGGAAACGCTGCAAGGCCACGGCGGTGGCCCTCAGGTTGTCACCCACCCAGTCTCCGGTGGATTCATGACTGGCGGCCAGGGCGGCCAGCCAGAGATAGAGCGCGCGGTTGAGGGCAAGGTCATCGAACACCGCCAGCGTGGGCGGCAGGGAGAGCACCTCGGGCTCCAGACGACCGATGGCGGCATGGGTGCCACTGCCTGCGATGCGCTGCAGCCAGTCGCGCGGACCGCCGGTGCGCGTATCGGACGCAGGCGCGACGCGGACCGCCGCCGCGCCGCCCGCCGCACGAAACAGCATGCCGATGGCCCGCTGCATCTCGTCCAGCTGAACCGCGGCGTGCGCCTGTTCGCGACTGGCAGCACGGGCGATGAACCGGTGCCATTGCTTGCCGACCCATTCTTCCATCAGGAACTCGCTTTCTGCCCAGCCTGGGCGGCCTGCTCGGCCTTGCGTTGTCTCAGGGTTTCGCGCACCGCATCGGCGCCAATGCGCCATTCGAGCAGTGGCTCACGCCCTTGCGCGGTCTGCGTCTCTTCGCAGGCATCGAGACACTGTCCGCACTGGACGCAGGAGAACATCATGCGTTTGATGTTGCGGGGATGCAGGCGCATGGGGCACCCGTTGTCACAGGCGCTGCCTTGTGGATGGGCTGCCGTGCTGCAAGTGCGGCAATCCCTGGCCTGCTCGCGCCGGAAGGCCACCACCATGCCCTTGGGGTTGGCCATCCAGACCAGGCTCTGGAACAGGCCCACTGCACAGCCAAAGCGACAGAACAGGTGACGCGCGAACGCGAATTCCAGCGTGAAGATCAAGGAACCGGCTATCAGGAACCGGGCCTGGTTGGGCGTGAGCGTGCCATGGATGAGTCCGCCCCAGATCGACGCTGGGGGCAGCAGGTAGGTCAGCAGCGTGATGGCCCACAGAAAGCCGAACACCGTGCACAGACCGAAGAACACCGGCCACCAGCGGGCCGAGGGCTGTATGCCGGTACGCCGGGTACGGTGCCTGTCCCACAGGCTGAGCTTGCCGCAGGCCCGCTGCAGCACACCGTTGAGGGTCTCGACCAGGGTGAAGTGCGGGCAAAGCCAGCCGCAATAGAGACGCCCGTAGCGCCAGGCCACCCCGAGAAAGACGCCGATGATCACGATGGCGGGCAGGAAGGCCCGGAGAATGATCTGCAGGGCCGCCTGGTTGGCGGTGATTTCGCCGGCCCGGAAGGCGTCGATACCCAGTGACCAGCGCTGCCCCAGAAACCACAGCTGGGCCTCTGTCAGGTCGAAGCGCAGCAGGTTCAGGGCCGGTGCCAGCAGGAACAGGGCGAAGAATCCGAGCTGAAAGAGAAGGCGGCGGCGCTGCATGGTGTGACGTGATGAGGAGAGGCGCAGCGCCGCCGCTGCAAACGGATCAGGTGTCGGGTCCGATGACGGCCAGGACGACTTCGTTCAAAGCGATGGCGGTCTCGGCGTCGTCGGTCAGGGCATCCACGATGGCGGCCTGGCAAGCCTGCGTGAGTGTCAGGCCGCTGGCCACCAGGCGGGCCGCCATGACCAGCAGTCGGGTGCTGACGGTTTCCTCCAGGTCGTGGTCGGTCAGCCGGCGCAAGGCGGTGGCCAGATCGACCAGCCGACCGGCCAGCACCGCATCCACGCCCGCTTCGGCGCCGATGATGGCGCGCTCGACGGCCGCATCGGGGTAGCCGAAGGTCATGGCGATGAAGCGCTGGCGTGTGCTGGGCTTGAGGCTCTTGAGCAGGTTCTGGTAGCCCGGGTTGTAGCTGATGACCAGCATGAAGCCGGGCGGTGCCACCAGCACTTCACCGGTGCGCTCAATGGGCAGCACACGGCGATCGTCGGCCAGCGGGTGCAGCACGACGGTCGTGTCCTTGCGGGCCTCCACCACCTCGTCCAGGTAGCAGATGGCACCGGTGCGCACGGCGCGTGCCAGCGGGCCATCGGTCCAGACGGTGCCCTGCTCGCCGATCAGGTGCCTGCCGACCAGATCGGCCGCACTCAGGTCGTCGTGGCAGCTGACGGTGATCAGCGGGCGACCCAGGCGCGCGGCCATGTGCTCCACGAAGCGCGTCTTGCCACAGCCGGTGGGACCTTTGATCAGCACCGGCAGGCGCTGGGCAAAGGCGTGCTCGAAGAGCGCGACCTCACCCGCCTGCGGTGCATAGAAGGGCACCTGCTTGAGGTGCTCGATCTCGCTGTGATCCATGATGGTCACCCGGGATCAGGCCCGCTGCGCCGGCTGCGTGCCGAGCATGCCACCGCGACCGCTGGTCACGGTGTCGTTGCGCAGATGCTCGCCACCGACGAAGAAGCTGGCGAAATACATCAGCTGGCCAATGAGGAACACGACGCCACCGGCGATGCGGATCCAGTAGAAGAACGCCAGCTGGTCCTGCGTGGCCATGAAGCCCATGGCACCTTCGGTGGGGATGCGTTGCAGCCAGACCTGCAGGATGCCAGCCCCCGTGAGGGCCAGCACCATCACCGACATGCCGATCGTCATGACCCAGAAGCTCCACATCTCATAGGCCTGGGCCTTCTGGCTGTTGGCGATACGGCCGCGCAGCGTGGGCATGGCATAGCTGATCAGCGTGATGACCACCAGCACATAGGCGCCGTAGAACGCCAGGTGGCCGTGAGCCGCGGTGATCTGGGATCCGTGGGTGTAGTAGTTGACCGGGCTGAGCGTGTGGATGAAACCCCACAGGCCGGCGCCCAGGAAACCCATGACCGAGGTGCCGACGGCCCACAGCACGGCGGCCTGGTTGGGGTGGTCACGGCGGCGGCGCTGCACCATGTTGAAGGCGAACACCGTCATCATGAAGAAGGGGATGGGCTCCATGGCCGAGAAGATCGAGCCGATCCACTGCCAGTAGCCGGGCAGGCCGATGAAGAAGAAGTGGTGGCCCGTGCCGAGAATGCCGGTCATCAGCGCGAAGGCGATGATCACGTACAGCCACTTGTCAATCACCTCACGGTCCACCCCGGTGGTCTTGACCAGCACATAGGCCAGCAGCGCGCCCAGGATCAGCTCCCACACGCCTTCCACCCAGAGGTGGACGACGAACCACCAGTACATCTTGTCGCGCACGAGGTTGTGCGGGTTGACGAAGCTGAACAGGAAGAACAGGGCCAGACCCCACAGGCCCATCAACAACACCACCGAAATGGCGGTCTTGCGGCCCTTGAGCACCGTCATGCTGATGTTGAACAGGAAGCCCAGGGCCACGATGACGATGCCGATCTTGGTCGGCAGCGGCTGTTCGAGGAACTCGCGACCCATGGTCTCAAGCAGCTGGTTGCCCGTCAGCTCCGCCAGCTTGGCGTAGGGCACCGTGAGGTACCCGACGATGGTCAGCGCACCGGCCACCAGGAAGACCCAGAACAGGACTTTGGCCAGCAAGGGGCTGTAGAGCTCGGTTTCGGATTCCTCGGGCACCATGTAATAGGCTGCCCCCATGAAGCCGAACAGCAGCCACACGATGAGCAGGTTGGTGTGGACCATGCGGGCCACGTTGAAGGGGATGTAGGGGAAGAAAAGGTCCCCGATCACGTACTGCAGGCCCAGCGTGATGCCGAAGATCACCTGCCCGGCAAACAGCGCCATGGCCGCGATGAAGTACAGCTTGGAGACCGACTGGCTCTGGTATTTGAGTGTTGCAATGGTCATGGTGGTTCTCCGGTCAGCCTTCGATGTTGGGCGGCCACTGCTCGGTGTTGATCTCGCCGGTCCACTTGAGGAACTCGACCAGGTCATTGAGCTGCTGCTCGTTCAGGTTGAACTGCGGCATCTGGCGGCGGTGCGGTGCGCCGGTGGGCTGCGCCTGCATCCACGCCTTGATGAAGTCACCGCCACGGCGCTTGTAGACGTTGCCCAGTTCGGGCGCGAAGTACGCGCCTTCACCCAGCAGCGTGTGGCAGCCGATGCAGTTGCGTGTCTCCCAGATCTTCTTGCCCGCAATGACGCCGGGTGTGATGGCCTGCGCATTGGAGCGCTCGGGTATTCGACTCTCCGTGTCGAAGACGATGACGGCGAACAGCAATGCAAAGAACATGCTGCCTCCGTAGAACATGTTGCGGGCCATCTGCTTGGTGAACCCGCTCTGGTGTTGGCTCATGGAACCCTCCATCGGTTTACGATGGGGTGAATCCTCCTTTTTTTGTCGGGAATGCTCCTTGAACCAGTTCAAGGAAGTCGCACGCCATGCAGGCGATGCTCGGTTCCGATGTTTGTTCACCACAGAAGGCACTGTCCATGTCATCCGAGCCCACCCCTGACGATCTGCCCGCACGGGCCCTGGTCGCGCTGGCCGATGTGCAAGACCCGGAAATGGGCGAGAGCCTGGGTGACCTGGGCGTGATCGGTGGCATTGAGCTCGACGGCTCGGTGCTCAGGGTGACCCTGATCCCGACCAGCGCCACCTGTCCGATGGCCGATGTCATGCTGGACGACGCGGAGGCGGCCCTGCAGAAGATCTGCCCGCCGGGCATCCGCGCCGAAGCGGTGATGGACTGGGACACGGCATGGTCACCCGAGCGCATGGCCCCCGAACTGCGGGAGCGGTTCGGATGGTGAGTACCCCACGCACACGGCGCAACGAGCCCCCTGCCCTGCCCCGACCGGCACTGGCGGTGGTGGCGCTGATGGCGATCCTCAATCTGCTGGGTGCCGTGGGCGGTGCGCTGGCGCGTCTGGGCGCCTTGCCCACCGCCGCGTTGGGCCCGACCGGACCGGATGCGCTCATGGCCCACGGGGCCTTGCTGATGGCCGGCTTTTTCGGCACCCTGATTGCCCTGGAGCGGGCAGTCGCCCTGCACCGGGGATTGTGGGTGCCGGCGCTCGCTGGGCTGGGCGGCCTGTCGGGGTGGCTGCTGGGAGCATGGCCGGTGGCCAGTGCCCTCTGGGTGGCCTCAGCCGCGGGGCTTCTGGGGCTGTATGGCTGGGCTGGCTGGCGGCGCGCCATGTCACTGCCACTGGCGGTGGAAGCCTCCGGTGCCTTGGCCTTGCTGGCCGCCAACGCGGGTTTCTGGCTGGGCCAGGCCGATCTGTCACGGCTGGGCTGGAGCGCCTTTCTGGTACTGACGATTGCGGGAGAACGCCGGGAACTGACCCGCATGGTCAGGCTGCCCCCGGGCGCGGGTGCGGCCTTCGTGGTGGTGTGGGCTGGGGTGGCGCTGTCGGTGGCGCTGGCCACCTGGGCATCGACACTGGCCTTCGGCCTGTGGTGGGTATCGATGGCAGCGCTGGCCCTCTGGCTGCTGCGCTTCGATGTGGCCTTGCGGCAGTGGCAGGCCAAGGGATGGGCGGGCCACACTGCCATCTGCCTGAGCGTGGGTTACGTCTGGCTGGCACTGGGCGCCGCCCTGGGGCTGGCGGGGCAGATCGTGGCCTGGCACCTGGTGTGGCTGGGCTTTGTGATGGCCATGGTGTTCGGCCA
Source organism: Hydrogenophaga sp. (assembly GCA_021166755.1). Lineage (GTDB taxonomy): Bacteria > Pseudomonadota > Gammaproteobacteria > Burkholderiales > Burkholderiaceae_C > Hydrogenophaga > Hydrogenophaga bisanensis. The sequence goes on from JAJPEW010000254.1 coordinate 8,291, forward strand.
TGCCCCCATCATGATGCCGGCGCTGGCTGGCTGGCGACCTGTCCACACCCGTTGGGCCCTGGCACCCCTGGCCGTCCTGGGGCTGAGCCTGGTGTTGCGCGTGGTCGGCACCTTGACGGCTGATGGTGCGCTGATGGCGCTGGCGGGCACAGGACACGCGCTGGCCTTCGTCTCCTTCGGGGCGGTGATGATCCGTGCCGTGCGAAGGGGAATGGTCAGCCGGCCTTCATCCCGTTGACACCAGGCTGGCCAACGCCACTACCCCCAACACCACCATCAGCCATCCCATGACCGCGCGCCGCCAGATGGCCGGCGCGTGGCGCAGCTCCATGTAGTCGAGCGCAATCATGGCGCCCTTGATTCCCGACAGGCCAAGAACCGCCAGCATGGCGAGCGTGCCCAGGTGCTGGCCTTGCAGGGCAGCGCCCTCCCCCAGCCACCCACTGGCCAGGGTGGCCAGTGCGAGCAGGGCGAAGATCAGGTCCTCCCGTTTCAGTCGCATGCGAAGTCCTTTCAGCGGATGACGTAGACGAGTGGAAAGAGCACCATCCACAGCAGATCCACCATGTGCCAGAACACCGCACCCGAGATCAGCCCCATGTGGTCGGACTGGCTGTAGGCACCCTGTCGGGCCTTGTGCCAGAGCACGGCAAACACGATGGCACCTACCAGCACGTGCAGGTAGTGAAAGCCGGTGAGCAGGGTGTAGAGCAGCGTGAAAGTGTTGGTGGCCCAGTCGAATCCCGCCTGCACCTTGCCGAGGAACTCATGCGACTTGACCACCAGAAAACCCACGGCACCCGCCAGCGCCGCCAGCAGCCACCGGGCACCGGCCACGCGGCGATCAGCCTCGAACGATCGCACGGCACGCACAGCCGCCCAACTGCCTGCCACGAGCAGCAACGTGTTGAGCACACCGGTCGACAGGCTGAGCTCGGCCTGTCCCTGTGCAAACATCCCGGGCTGCAGCCGACGTGCCACGGCAAAGGAAGCAAACAGCAGACCAAAGGTCAGCAACTCGGCCAGCACCAGCAGCCAGACCACACCGTCGCCGGCCAAGCGGGGCTCGGGTGCCTCCGAAGCACGTGCCCCATCCAGGGCAGCCGTGGAACCGGCTTCGCCAGGCCACTGGCTGCGTCCCCCTCCCGCAGGAGAGGGGGAAGACGCGCAGCGTCGCAGGGGGTTCAATGTGAAGTTCCCTCGGAACGCGTGATCTTGTTCCAGACGTTGTACTTGCCCACCGGCTTGCTCATCGGCAGGCGCCTGACTTCCTTGAAGGTCGCGGCGTCGTACACGATGAGGGCGCCATCCATTTCCCACACGCTCGCCAATGCATATCGGCCGTCCTTGGTGAACTCGATATGGGCCAAGGTCTTGCCCGGCTCACGGACCGTGGCCACCGGCTTGAGCGTGGCCTTGTCGATGATGGTCATGGTGTCCCTGGCCTTGGGGCTCATCATCGAGTCGGTCCAGGCATAGGGCGTGTTCTCGTGGCTGCGCATGAAGAAACCCGGTCCCGGGGTGGGCACGGTACCCACCGGCTCCCAGGTCTTCATGTCGATCACGTCAATGGCGCCATCCTTGAGATTGGGCGAAGCCAGGACGGTGGAGTCCTTCCACGCAAACGTGATGCCCGACCCCAGATGCGGCATGCCGGCAATGGGCAGGTCGGCGATCTTGCGCCGTGCGTCCAGATTGACCACCTGCGCGGTGGCGGCACCGTCGCCGGTTTTCGGCCGTGTGGCGCCGAGGGCATGGCGGTAGCTCTGGTCGAAGAAGAAGTCGTCCAGCGGTTCGTCCAGGGGGGTCCGGCGCACGCCCAGAAAGCCCGGTTTGGCAATGGACTCGCCCATCTTGTAGTCGTGCACCAGGCCGTCGTAGATGGGCTCGGCCTTGGGGCTGTAGGAGATCTCCCAGAGTTCGGGGATGTCCTTGAGGGCCACCACGAAACTCTGGCGCGGCGTGGCGTCGTAAACGGCCGAGACCCGCGATGTCTGTTTGCCGTCGAGCGTGGCGGCAGGGTAGGTCTTCTTCAGGTTCAGGTCGGCGTCGAACAGCACCACACTGTGCGGCAGGTAGTTGGCGGCCATGACCCACTGGCCGTCGCCACTCACGGCCACGTTGCGCATGTTCAGTCCGGCACGCACCTCGGCCACCACGCGCAGTCGCCAGAGGTCGTACTTGGTGATCCAGCCATCGCGCGAGCCGAAGAACACGTAGCGGCCATCGGGCGTGAACTTGGGACCGCCGTGCAGGGCAAACCGGCTGGGGAAACGGGTGATGACTTCAAACTTGTCACCATCGAGC
>JAJPEW010000248.1 GCA_021166755.1 Hydrogenophaga sp.
GCCTGCGACTGGGCGTCCAGGCGCGTGTACCCGTACCCCGCGCGGGTCTGCGCCACCCAGGCCGACGGTGGCCGTTGGGCGTCGTCGCCTTGCCAGAGCAGCTCGTAGCTGAAATCCAGTGCTTGTCCCGGTGCGGGCAAGCGTTGCGGCACCCAGTAGGCGACGATGTTGTCGTGCGTTTCGTCGGGCGTGGGCAGTTGCACCAGTTCCACGCGACCCGGCCCCCAGTCACCGATCGGCCGTACCCAGGCGCTGGGTCGGCGTTCGTAGCGGGCCTCGATGTCCTCGTAGCTGGCAAAGCGCCGGTCGCGCTGCATCAGTCCGAAGCCACGCGGCTGCTGCATCGAGAACGAACTGACGCTGATGGCGCGCGGGTTCTGCAGGGGGCGCCAGAGCCACTCGCCCTCGCCGGACACCATCATGAGACCGTCCGAGTCGTGCACCTCGGGACGGAAGTCGTTGGCCCTGGGCTGGTTTTCGCCGAACAGGTACATGCTGGTCAGCGGGGCCAGTCCCAGGGTGCGGATCGGCGAGGCGGACTCGCGCAGGTAGACCCGGGCCTGGACCGTCATCGAGGTGGTGGTGCCCGGACGGATCTCGAAGCGGTAGGCGCCCGTGGCCCGGGGAGAGTCCAGGAGCGCCAGGATGGTGATGGCCTGCGCGTCCGGTGCCGGGCGGACCAGCCAGAAATCGGTGAAGCGGGGGAACTCCTCGCCTTCGGGGCTGCCCACGGTGTCGATGGCCAGTGCGCGAGCAGACAGCCCGTATTGCTGGCCAGCGCCCAGTGCCCGGAAGTAGCTGGCCCCAAGGAACACCACCAGCTCGTCCTTGTAGGCCGGGTTGTTCAGGGGGAAATGCACCCGGAAGCCCGCATGCCCCAGATCGCCCCAGCGCTGCGGCTGCAGCCGGTTGCGGCCGAAGTCGTAGTCCTCGCTGCGGTAGGGCAGTGCCCGGGTGCCTTCGGGGGTGATTTCGTGGATGCGGACGGGCCGCGTCTGGTACAGGCCCAGATGGAAGTACTGCACCTCGAAGGGAAGCTTGCTGTCCTGCCAGGTGGCTCGGGCAGGACGGAAACGGATGTCCCGGACGCCGTCGTAGTCCAGCGCGGCGAGGTCGGGCGGCAGGCGTCCGTCGACGTCCCGGTGAGGGCGGCTGGCCTTGTCGCGGGCCAGTTCGCCCAGACGTTCCCAGTCCATCACCATGGGCGGGCGAGATGGGGTCTGAGCCTGCACGGCAGGGCCGGCCAGGCTCAGCCAGATGGGCGACAGCAGGAGCAGACGGCGGGTCAGGGCAAGGGACATGCCCTCTTAGTGCAAACCCTGTGCCAGCCTGTGAAAGATCAATGAAATCAACGTGTTGTGAGAGCCGTTGCCGGCTTCTGGTGGTGATGCCTCCAGAAAATGCCGTCAAGGACCTGTGATTTGTCGCCAATCAGCGACAGCTTTACGTGAATACTGAAAAAATCTTTTCAAATCAATGACTTGCCTTGTCACTCAGCAGCGACAGCAGGGTCGATGTCCGCGTCGGGTGCACCATCGCTCTTGAACAGGCCCGGGGTCAGGTCGTGCTTTTGCAGCAGGCGGTAGAACTCGGTGCGGTTGCGCTGCGCCAGCCGGGCGGCATCGGCCACATGGCCGTCGGTCATTTTCAGCAGGCCGACCAGATACTCGCGTTCGAAGCGCTGACGGGCCTCGGCCAGACTCAGCACCTGCACCGATGGTGTGCGCAGGGCGCGCTGCACCAGGGCCAGGGACACCAGGGGGGTGGTGGAGAGGGCACAGACCTGCTCCACCACATTGAAGAGCTGCCGCACGTTGCCGGGCCACTGGGCCAGGGTCAGCGCTTTGAGCGCCTCGGGCGAGAAACCCGAGACACGCTTGCCGTATTTGGGGGCCAGCAGCGACAGGAAATGCGTGGACAGCAGCGGGATATCCTCCCGCCGCTCGGCCAGTGTCGGCAACTGCAGCGTCACCACATTGAGGCGGTAGTAGAGGTCTTCGCGGAACTGGCCCTGGGCCATGGCCGCCTCCAGGTCACGGTGCGTGGCCGAGATGATGCGCACGTCCACCGGGATCGACTGGCTGGAGCCCAGCGGGCGCACGGCGCGCTCCTGCAGCACGCGCAACAGCTTGACCTGCAGGGCCGGCGGCATGTCGCCGATCTCGTCGAGCAGCAGCGTGCCGCCATCGGCCGCCTGGAACAGACCCTTGTGGTTGCTCACGGCGTCGGTGAACGCACCCTTGACGTGTCCGAAGAGTTCCGACTCCAGCAGCGCTTCGGGAATGGCCCCGCAGTTCACGGCCACAAACGGCTTGCGTGCCCGCTGGCTGGCCTTGTGGATGGCGCGGGCGAGGACTTCCTTGCCCGTGCCGCTGTCGCCACGCAGCAGCACACTGGCATCGCCCTGGGCCACCAGCCGGGCTTCGGCCAGCAGATCGGCCATCCGGCTGGAGCGGCTGACCAGCTCGCTGCGCCAGCCCTCATCGGTGCGCTGGTCGTCGTTGGCCAGGGGGTTGAGGGCGATCGCCTGTGCGATCTTGTCCAGCAGCTCGCGAGCCTCGTAGGGTTTGGTCAGGTACGAGAACACGCCGCGCGAGGTCGCTTCCACCGCGTCGGGAATGGTGCCGTGGGCGGTCAGCAGGATGACTGGCAGTGAGGGGTGGCGCCGGCGGATCTCGTCGAACAGGCTCAGCCCGTCCTTGCCGGGCAGGCGCACGTCCGATAGCACCACCTGGGGACGTTCGATATCCAGATGGGCCAGGGCTGCCTCGGCCGACGCCACGGCACTGACCTGATAGCCGGCCGCGCCCAGTCGCATCGACAGCAGCCGCAGCATGTCGGCATCGTCATCGACCACGAGCAGGCGCGGCCGGTGGTGGCGGGAGGAGGTGCGGCCCTGGGCGTCTGAGGCGTGGTTCATCGACGGTGTGGTGTGTGGCCGGCGTTCAGCGGCCGCCGGGTGCCGCGGGTCTGGGCGAGAGGCTGCGTTCAATGGCACGCATGGCGTCCAGCTGGTCGCCCAGCAGTTCGATGCGGCGCTGCGCTTCACGCCATTGCTGGTTCAGCCGCTCATTGCTGTCCTCCAGCCGCCGCTGTGCCTGCAGCCGGCCGGCCAGCAGGCGGGCCAGCGGCTTGAGCGGGGTGGCTTCGGGGGCCGGGTGGCTGATGAGGCGTTGCAGGAGACCGAGCACGCGCGCCGTGTCGGTCGGCGGGGGCGCATGAAGCAGGGCCAGGGCCAA